>DATLVJ010000816.1:0-5689 GCA_035577585.1 Candidatus Limnocylindrales bacterium | reverse complement strand
GTGATCAAGAAGGTTGCGCCGTATGTGGAACCGCCGCCGGTGCCACAACCAACGCCCCAGCCGCCGAAGCGGGAATTGCCGAGCGCGCCGACGCCGCAGCCGAATGTGGCGGCCGCGCAACCGCCTCCGAATCCGTCGCCTTCGCGCGGGGATCTGCCGAAGCCGCCCGTGAAATTGGAAAATCCGGACATGCCGGTGCCGGAGCAAGGACTGAAGTTGCCAAAGACGGGAGCTTCCGCGGGCGACATGATCCGCGAGGCCGCGCGCGGGACGAAGCCGAATGCGCCGGTGGCAATCGGTGGCGGTGGGCCGATACGTTCCAGCGGCGGAGGCCATTCCGGAAAAGGCCAGGCGGGCGCCGGGATCGAAATGCTTACGGATCCGCAGGGCGTGGATTTCAACGATTACCTGCGGCGGATTTACTTTATTGTTCGCGGAAACTGGTATGCGGTGATGCCGCCGTCGGTGGACCTCGGCGAACAGGGCGTGGTTTCGCTGCACGTGAAGATCATGCGGGACGGCAGCGTTCCGGACCCTGAACCGGTGATGCTGTATGGATCGGGGAAGGAACCGCTGGATCGAGCGGCGGTTTCGTCGATACGCGCTTCGAATCCGTTTCCGCCGCTGCCCGCGCAGTTCAAGGGGCCGTACATCGAAGTGCGGTACACGTATTACTACAATATTCAGCCGCCGAGCCAGTAGGCCGCTGCTGGTAAATGTCGCGACAGCGAATAATTTGCCCGATTCAAGAATGCATCGTGATCCTGAGGGACGCGCGGTCTGCGTCCCGAAGGATCTCAACTTAAACGCCTTGCAAAATTTGAACGTTGAGGTCCTTCGCGCACCTCCGGTAAACACCACCGGAGTCCAAACACCGGACCTCGTCGGGTGCGCTCAGGATGACAATTTCTGGGTGGGGTTCAGCGCGGGGTGATGCTTCTGTGTTAGAAATGTGGGCGATGAAACTTTCGCGGCATCAGGTAATCGGCAGCGTGGTGCTGGCGCTGATTGTGCTGGCGGTGCTGATGGTGCGCGCGTGGCCGCTGCTGTTCCCCAAATGAACGCGCTCGCCGAATCTCCGCTGATTACTATTGTTGGACCAACCGCTTCGGGAAAATCGGCGCTGGCGGTGTGGCTGGCGCGGCAGCTTGGCGGCGAAGTGGTGGCCTGCGATTCGACGCAGCTTTACCGCGGCTTTGATGTCGGGACGGCGAAGCCCACGGCCGAGGAGCGGCAGGGCGTGGCGCATCATCTGATTGATGTGCTGGACCCGCGGGAAGCAACGACGGCGGGAGATTATCGCGAGCGGGCGGTTGCGGTGCTGGAAGATCTTCGCGCGCGGAAGCGGCTGCCGATTTTCACCGTGGGCACGGGGCTGTACCTGCGCGCGTTGCTCGAGGGACTGGCCGATGTACCGCTGCGTTCGGAAGAGTTGCGTGAGCGGCTGTGGGCCAGCGTGGCGGCGCATCCGCAGGGGCATCTGCATCGCATCCTCAAACGCATGGATCCGGTGTCGGCAGAAAGGATTGCGCCGGGGGACGGACAGAAACTGATCCGCGCGGTCGAAGTCTGCCTGCTGGCGAAGAAGCCGCTCTCGGAAGTACATCGCGCGGGAAGAAATCCGCTGCGCGGCTGGCGGGCCATAAAAATCGGGCTGTCGCCCGAACGCGAAACTCTCTATCAACGAATTCATACGAGGACGGATACCATGCTCGCCGCCGGCTGGCTAGATGAAGTGCGCGGGCTCGTCGGTAGCGACTTGCCGGCCGACGCGAAGCCGTTCGATTTCATCGGCTACCGCGAACTGCGCGCGGTGCTCAACGACGAAATGAAGCTCGAAGAAGCAAAGGCCGCGATACAGCAAGCCACGCGCCGGTACGCCAAGCGGCAACTCACATGGTTCCGCCGCGATGGGCAGATTCACTGGCTCTCCGGCTTCGGGCAAGACCCCACAATCCAGCAAGAGTCGCTCGCCCGGGTGCGCAATCAATTGTAGGTAGTCAGTCTCGGATTACCGCATTTACCAGGACTTGACATCACCTGATGTATGATGAAGCCTAATGAATGCCCACCGAATAGTTCCTGTTCTCTTACTCGGCGTACTCGCAGTTGCTGCCCTAGTCCACGCATTTGAAGGAAAGAGGAACCAGACTTTCGACGGCGTAATTGTGCTGAATCTCAAGACCTATGAATTTTATCCGAACGCGAAAGACTGCAACTATCGGGGGACACCATTTGTGGTTTTGCCTAACCCGCGTTTCCAGGAAATTGTTACTACCGGGAGCACTGACTTGGAGCATCTGGACCGCTTGTTTCACGGTACCTGGCGGGCCAAGCTAAACGGCAACCTTTCCCCTATCGGGTACTATAAATACCGCAAAACATATTGGCGCGAGCTCTCCGTCAACTACGTCGTGGACGCGATGTCGATAAGTTGCAGCGACACACGATGAATTTGGTCAGTAATTTCTCAACTCATGATTAGTCGGGTTGCCGGACATGTTGCGCCTAGCGCTCGTTTCGACGGCTAGGCGCTGAATCAGGCCGGTAGACGACTTGGCTAAAGCCTTAGGGCAGTAGGACACACCTGCCCGTTTCTTGTCCTTCATGCCAGTTCTCACCGTATGTGCTGGGGCATAGATTGCTGGGTACCGGCCCAAGGTGGAACCATGAACGACTTCAGCCCCTTGGTAGTTAAGGATTGGTATGCGCTGGGAAGCCTGGTTGCGCAAATCGGGTTCCTGGTTGCGGCGGTGTGGTTTGCGCGCAATTTTCTAAGAACTATGAGGGCGTTTCAGGAGCAGATTGGTGCGCTGCTGAAGCTCTCGATCACGTCTACGCCGGGTGAACGGCAATCGGCGAATACAACTGCGAGGAATGTGCTGGCGGAAGGGAGCCCGTATTGGCTGCCCCCTGCGCCTTCGGCGCTAGCTGACCCGCCGGTGGTTGAGGAGCATGGGCCGAGTTTGTTCGTGGTCGGTTTTCAGCGGGTGCTGCACTGGCTGAGAGAGCCGATGGGGAGTGCGCAGGTGTCTTATCGGCGGCGAGTGATTAATTGGCTGCAGGCGCCGGCCGGGCATTGAGGCAGGCACGATAGCGCCATTTGTGGTGTGAAAGGCGCCCGCCCGTAAACCCGTTCGGGGTGCAAACGGAGCACCTCAGAAGGCGGCGGATACAAAGGCCGGAGCGGCCCGCCGCGGACGGCGGGCCCTACATGAGAAGAGTCCGTTAGTAGCAATGACGAGCAGGGCAAAGGTTGGTGCGGCATGGACGAGATGAAATCTAAGGATGCGGCTTATTCGGGGGAGCGGGCGCCGGTGGCGCCGATGTCGGCGGCGGCGGAGGTGCGCGTGCGGGTTGCCCCGATCGAGAACGCGGGCGGGGCTGGTCCGACCGAGAATCTTTCGGCTGTTGCGTCGATACTGGAGATTGCGAAGGCCAGTTTGCCTGGATCGCTGGGGCAAGTTGCGGCTTTCCTGAAGCGGACAAAGCGCGTGTGGCTGATGACGGCCGGAATCGTGATCGGAGTAGCGGGGCTGGTGAATTTGTCGGCACGCGCGGCGGAGTGGGCGAAGAATGCGCGGGAGCGGCGGCAACTGCATGCGATGGCCACATTGACGCCGGAGAGCTTGTTTGCACGCTGCGGAGCTGCGGTTGTGGACGAGACCAAGGTCGTGTATCCGGTCTTGATGCGGACCATAAGCTACCACCCGCGAGGCGGCGAAACGCTGCTGGTCTCCTTCAGCCGGACGGCGGAGGAAAAGAGCGACTGGGTGTTCCTATCGATGCAGAATGAAAATGGCACAGCGATTTACGACACGCCGGAAACGAAAATCGCGGCGCTGCCGTGCCTGGATTCGAAGAAGCAATAGACTCCACCTGAAGAAAACAAACTTCCAGTTCAGGCGGCCGCACCGGCCTGGCTGAGCACCTGCGCGAACACGCTCTGATCGACGTTACCGCCGGTGGCGATGAGGGCTACGCGTTTGCCTTTCAGAGTGGGGGATTCTTTTGTGGCGGCGGCCAATGCCGCTGCGCCGGCACCTTCAACGACGTTGTGAGTGTCGGTAAACATGGCGCACATGGCGGCGGCGACTTCGTCGTCGGTCACGCGGACGATGTGGTCGACATTTTCAAGCATGACTTCGAGCGCTTCTTCGTTTCCGAGGCGACAAGCCAGGCCGTCGGCGAGTCTGGTTGTGGCAGGCGCTTCGACAATTCTTCTTTGTTGCAAGGACAAAGCGTAAGTCGGCGCGTGGTCGGAAACCACACCCACCAGTTTCGTTTTCAGGCCAAGCGCATTGCGAACAGCCGAAGCGGAACAGATTCCCGAGCCCATTCCGATGGGGACGTAGGCAACGTCAACATTCGGCACCGCGGTGAAAAGTTCCAGCCAGTAGGTTGCTATACCCAGCACGATATCGCGGTGATAGGGCGGCACGAGGTGATAGCCCAGTTCAGCCGAGAGTTTTCGCGCATGCTCTAGCGAGGATTGAAAATCCTCTCCATGCTCGATGAGCTTGGCGCCTTGCGAGCGCATCGCCGCGTTCTTCGCGAGGCTGTTTCCATGAGGTACCACGATCACGCATTCCAGCTTCTTGCGCTGGGCCGCCAGCGCCACCGACTGGCCATGATTCCCGCGCGTTGCTGCGATCAGGCCGAGCGTGGCGGGTTCACGCTTAAGCAGCGCCTCGGCGTAGACGATGGCGGTGCGGGCTTTGAAGGCGCCGATGGGGGTATGGTTTTCGTGCTTCACCCAGACTTCGGTGCCGAGGCGTTCGCACAGCAACGGCCAGCGATATTGTGGCGTTGGAAGAATCAGTCCGTAGACTAAATCCGCCGCCGCTCGCACTTCATCCAACGTTGGCAAACTCTCCGCGGCTTGTCTGGCTTGTCCGATGTTCATGCAAGCACCTCGCTTCGCACAACAGAAACTTCGTACAACAACCTGAATTGTGGACGCGACGAAATCGAGTGTTAGC
This sequence comes from Candidatus Limnocylindrales bacterium, assembly GCA_035577585.1. Taxonomy (GTDB): domain Bacteria; phylum Acidobacteriota; class Terriglobia; order Acidiferrales; family UBA7541; genus Acidiferrum. Next base: position 707 of record DATLVJ010000816.1, on the reverse strand, counting down.
TCCACATTGGCCTGTTAAGACACGCACCTACCGGTGCATTCAGGTCTCACCGCGGGAAGCTTGATAGCCGGCTGCGCCACGGCGGCGAAATGGACGTATAATTGGGGTGAAGACGAGGTCCTCTCCGCACGACGGGCCTTCCGCACGAATGAGATGACGCAAGACCTTTCATGAAAACACAGCATAGGATTTCTTCGGCGGAACGCGTGTTGCTTGTGGGGGTTGGCTGGAAGCGCGCGCCGCGTTTCCCCGGAATGCCCGCGGGAGAACAGGGCAGGGAATCGCTGGCGGAGTTGGTGGAGCTTGCGGTAAGCGCCGGCGGCGAAGTGGCGGAAACTCTTTTTCAGGTGCGGGATTCGGCGGATCCGGCGACACTCGTCGGACGCGGGAAGCTGGAAGAGATTCGCGCCGCCGCGAATGCGTCAGACGCCGCGCTGATTATTTTCGACAGCGATCTTTCGCCGGTGCAGCAGCGCAACATCGAAGAGCTGACGGAACGGCGCGTAATCGACCGCACGCAGTTGATCCTGGACATTTTTGCGAAACACGCGCGGAGCCGGGAAGGCCAGTTGCAAGTGGAGCTCGCACAGCTGAATTATTTGCTGCCGCGGCTTACGGGGCGAGGCGCGCAGATGTCCCGCCAGGGCGGCAAAGGCGCGGGCGGCGCTGGCGGGGCGGGCGGCGGAGGCGGGCGCATCGGCGTGCGC
>DATLVJ010000815.1:0-2929 GCA_035577585.1 Candidatus Limnocylindrales bacterium | reverse complement strand
GCGAGGAAGGAATGGGCTTCGCTGGAATCGGCTTGAACCGTCGCGGCTTTTTCGAGATAGGGCAAGGCCTCGTCGAAAGTGCCGTTCAGGAAGAGCATGCGGCCTAGAAGAAGATTTGCGCGGTAATGGTCCGGCTCTCCCTGCAAGACCAAGAGAAGGTTCTGGGCTGCTTCCTGAGGCCGACCCGTGCGGGCGTAAATAGAGGCGAGGGAATAGCGGGCATCGCTCCAATCGGAGCGATTTTCCACCAGGATTTCGAAATGGGCGGCAGCGGTTTTCAGATCGCCGGTTTCGTAGAGACAGATGGCCAGTTCGTACTGCGCCATTAAGGCATCTGGCCGGAGCTCGACGGCAGCACGTAAAGGAGGAATGGCTTTGGCGAAGTTGCCTTTTCGCGAGTAGGCGATCCCGAGGTAATACTGCGCGGCCTGGACTTGAGGGTCTTTGGCGACCACATGCAGCAGCAGGGGGATGACGCTGGCTTCCCTGCCCTCTTCGATGGCCAGGCTGGCATCGTGCATGGCATTGGCGACGTCGATGCGATCCTTGGGGTCAGTGCGGCTGACTGGGCCGGGTTTTGCAGAAGCTACGTAGCCGAGCGCCGAGAGCTTTTCCCTGCTCTTTTCGTCGAGATTGTCCTGCAGGGCCTGCGGCGCACCTTCACTGATTCGCTTGACGAAACTGTCTAACTGGACGGCCAGGCGGACTGCGGCGGGGCGCTTGACTGCAAAGAGGTTTGTTTTCGCGCCGGGGTCTGCAGCCAGATCGTAAAGTTCGGGCTTTGGCGCGCTGACATAAAGCTGGTTGCCGGAGCGGAGGGAAACCAGGGCGCTCCAGCCAAAGGAGCGTTCGGAGTGGTCGCCGGTGGCCAGAGAAGGACGGATTTCGGGGTGCGGATTTCCGATCAGGGGGAGGAGCGAACGCCCCTGCATGGTCGGAGGAGGCGCCTGGCCGAGCGAATCGATCAGGGTCGGCGCCAGGTCCACCAGGCTCGCCGTTGCGCTTACCCGCTGGCCTGCGGACCGATTGTCTGGAAATTTCACGAGGAGAGGTACGTGGATTGTAGAGTCGTAGAGAAAAATGCTGTGAGTCAATTCGCCGTGGTCCCCCAAGGATTCGCCGTGATCGGCGGCGACAGCGATGAGCGAATTATCGTACAGGCCCTGGGTCCGCAAATATTCGAGCAACTTTCCTACAATGGAATCCAGGTAGGCGATGCCGGCGTTGTACGGTGTGTTCGGAAACCGGCTGCGGAAGGGTTCGGGAGGATTGTAGGGGTCGTGCGCGTCCCAGAGGTGAAACCATAGGAAGAACGGGCCGCCCTTTTGCTGGCCGATCCATTCGAGGGCGAGCCCCAGAGTGACCTCGCCGCGACGCTGCATGGATGCTTCGCGACGCTCGCCTGTTTTCTGGCGGTGAAAGCCCGCGTTATAGACATCGAAGCCGCGATCGAAGCCGGAGGCGAAGCCGTTTTTCGGATCGAGAATGATGCTGCCGACGAAGGCGCCGGTGTGGTAGCCCTGGGCGTGAAGAATGTCGGGTAGCAAAGGGACGCTGGGGGGCAAGCGATCACCGAAGTTGCGGATGCCGTGGAATTGGGGGTAAGTGCCGGTGAGGATGGTGGCGTGAGACACGGGGGTGATGGGCGCTTGAGAGTAAGCGTGTTCGAAGACTACGCCCTGACTGGCCAAAGCGTCGAGTTGGGGGGTTAGACCAAGCTTGGAGCCGAGGAAGCCCATGCGGTCGGCCCGGACGGTGTCCAGAGTGATCAGAATGACGTTGGGTTGGTCTGTGGCTGCCGCGGCAAGCGCGGAAGATAAAAACAAGAGGCAAAGGATGAGGGCGCGCCGCATAAAGGAAAAAGGAGTCTGCATTGTAGCAGACTCCTTTTTTGGAACCAAAAATAGGGAGACGAAGGTCAAAACATGATCTTGGCCCCAATTTGCGCCGCGCGGGCTCCGCCTTGAGAAAGGAAAGGGTTCCCGGAGGCGATATCTGGAGTCTGCGCGAAGTTGGAGAAATTGACCTCAGTCGGGACGGGGTCCGTAAGCTTGCTCGAAGAGAGCGTGGAGCTGCTCGGCAGCGGATTGAAGTTAGGATGATTCAACAAATTGAAGACCTCAAAGCGAACCTGGAGGCTCAGCCTTTCCGTGAGCTTGGTGGTTTTGTTGAGGTTAAAATCCCACTGCCTGAATCCGGGACCGCGGAAAGCATTGCGGCCACAGGTTCCGATCGTGTTGGGGACCGGAATGGTGAAAACCGATTGAAAGTTCGTAATACTCGGGATAGTAGGATCACTGAACTGGTAAATGGGTTTAACTCCTGTGCAATCAGGCCTTTGGTAAATCCTGTCCTGGCCAGTTTCGTCGGCACCAGAGCTCAATAGCGCAGTCCAGGGACGTCCACTCGAGACCGTCACCACGGAGCCAATCTGCCAGCCCTCCCCTAAGCGTCCGAGGGCATGGACCCGAGGAAAATCGTAAACGATACCGGTATTGAAGTTCCGCCGGACATCAGTATCACATGGGCCTTGGTTGCTGCTGGGATTGTAGGGGTTCTCGGCGATTGGAAGTGTGGAAGTACCGCCACGGTTGACGGAATTGGTGTCAATGCAGTTGGACCAGGTGAAATTGACCATTGTGTTGAGGCCATGCCAATCGCGCTGGCGGTAAGTCACCTGCAGGGCGTTGTAGCGCTGGTAGCCATCGTTGGTTAACTGGATGATGTAATTGAAGTTGGGGACGCCATTCAATTGGTATATGGAATCAAACGGGCGCGCACAATTCCCGGTGGTCGATTGCACGTCATTAACCGTATCCCAACAGCCGACGGGACGGCTATTCAAGCTTCGGTTTAGGAGACTATCTGTACCGTGGGTACCCATATAACTGACGGTTATTGCGTTGTTTCTGAAAAGCTCGTGTTGGAT
>DATLVJ010000814.1:0-2808 GCA_035577585.1 Candidatus Limnocylindrales bacterium | reverse complement strand
TGAATCGGACATGGTGGACACCGTGGGTGAAACCAAGCGCAGAGTTGATAGCCGGCGCCCGCGGCATGAGTGGGAGATGCTGGAAACATGCTAGCACGGCGGCAGAATCGCTGGCGGAGCGCAAGTGTGAGAAACTGTGCGTTCGTGAAATTGTCAGGGAGATGGATATGAGTACACCGGTGATGCAGGAGATGAGCGGCGCGAAGCTGGACGTGGCGTGGGTGCGGGAGCAGTTTCCGTCGTTGAAAGAGCAAGTGGCAGGCGCCCCGGCGGCGTTTTTGGATGGGCCGGCGGGGACGCAAGTGCCGCGGCAGGTGATGGACGCGATTACGAATTATTTGGCGCATGCGAATGCGAATACGTACGGAATGTTTGCGACGAGCCAGCGCACGAATGAAATGATTCTGGCGGCGCGCGGGGCGATGGCGGATTTTTTCAATTGCGCGGCGGAAGAAGTCGCGTTCGCACAGAACATGACGACGATTACGCTGGGGCTGGCACGGGCGATTGGGCGCGAGTTGAAGGCGGGCGATGAAATCGTGGTGACGACACTCGATCATGACGCGAACGTGGGGCCGTGGCGCGCGCTGGAAGAAAAAGGCGTTGTAGTGAGGCAAGTGGATATTTGCGAGTCGGACTGCACTTTGGACCTGGCGGATTTGCGCTCGAAAATTAACGGCAAGACGAAGCTGGTGGCGGTTGGGTACGCTTCGAACATGGTGGGGACGATTAATCCAGTGGCGGAAATTACGAAGATAGCGCACGCCGCCGGGGCGCTGATGTTTGTGGACGCGGTACATTATGCGCCGCACGGGCTGATTGACGTGACAGCTCTGGATTGCGATTTTCTGGTTTGTTCGCCCTACAAATTTTTTGGACCGCATATGGGGACGCTTTACGGAAAGAAGGAGCATCTGGAGAAATTCAAGCCATACAAGGTGCGGCCAGCGACGAATGTTTCGCCAGAGTGCTGGGAGACGGGGACGCAAGTACATGAGCTGATTGCGGGGATTGGCGCGGCGGTGGATTACCTTGCGGAGCTGGGACGGAAATGCGATGCGACGGCGCGGACGCGGCGGGAGGCGCTGGCGGCGGCCTATGCCACGACGGTGCCGTATGAGCGGGCGCTGCTGGCGCGGCTGATGGATGGGTTAGAGTCGCTGCCGGGGATTCGAGTTTTTGGGATTACGGACCGAGCGAGATTTGGGGAGCGGTGCGCGACGGTGTCGTTTCGAATTGGAGAACACAATCCGACGAAGATTGCGGATTTTTTGGGAGCGCGCGGGATTTTTGCCTGGGATGGGAATTTTTATGCGCTGAATCTGTCGGAGCGCTTGGGCGTGGAGCAGAAGGGCGGCGTGCTGCGCGTCGGGCTGGTGCACTACAACACTGCGGAAGAAGTGGAGCGATTGATCGCGGCGTTGAGGGAGTTTGCAGCAAAACAAAATTGAAGATTGCACAAAACTAAAGGGGTTTTGAAGAGATCCATGGGAAAACGACCGAAGCCGATTGTATTGACGGTGCTGGATGGATGGGGATATCGCGCGGAAACGGAAGGGAACGCGATTGCGCTGGCCCGGAAGCCGGTGTATGACGAATTGCTGCGGAAATTTCCGAATACGCTGATCAGCACGTCGGGGCCCGCAGTGGGTTTGCCGAACGGGCAGATGGGGAACAGCGAAGTCGGGCACATGAATATCGGTGCGGGGCGTGTGGTACGGATGGATATCACGAAGATCGATGTGCTGGTAGCGAACAAACAACTCGATGAGGTGCCACTGTTTAAGCAAGTCATGGAGCGCGGACGGCAACGGCAACTTCATTTTCTCGGGCTATTGAGCGACGGCGGCGTACATTCGCACATCGAACATCTCTTTGCGCTGCTGGAGATGGCGAAGCGGCATCACGTGAAAAAAGTTTTCGTGCACTGTTTTATGGATGGGCGCGACACGCCTCCGCACAGCGGCAAGGAGTTCGTGCAGAGACTGCAGAGGAAGATGCGCGAATTGGGCGTGGGAGAAATTGCGACGCTGGTCGGACGTTATTACGCGATGGATCGCGATAATCGCTGGGAGCGAATCGAGTTGGCGTATCGCGCACTGGTACATGGTGAAGCGGAGACGAAGACAAACGATCCGGTTTCGGCGCTGGAAAAGAGTTACGAAGGGGGCGTGACGGATGAGTTTGTGAAGTCGGTGGTGATTACGAAAGGAAATGATGCGGCGGCTGCGCCGGTAGGATTGATCCGGGACGACGACAGTGTGATTTTTTACAACTTCCGGGCGGACCGGGCACGCCAGATGACGCACGCGCTGGCAGCCCCGGAATTTGACAAATTTGTGGATGCGAAGCGGCCGAAGAATTTGTTTTACGTGGCGATGACACAGTACGACAAGAACTGGCCGTGGCTGCAATCCGTGATTAAGCCGGAAAAGCTGGAGCATATTCTGGCGCAAGTGTTTGCTGGGCTGAATTACAAGAATTTGCGGACGGCGGAGACGGAAAAGTACGCGCACGTGACGTACTTCTTCAATGGAGGAGTCGAGAAGCCGTTCGAAGGCGAAGAGCGGATTCTGGTGCCGTCGCCAAAAGTGGCGACGTACGACTTGAAGCCGGAAATGTCGGCAGCGGGCATCGCGGAGAGTGTGGTCAAGGCGGTGAATGATTCGGCGTTCGACGTGGTGATCGTCAATTTCGCTAATGCCGATATGGTTGGCCACTCCGGCAAGATTCCTCCCACGGTCCGGGCGGTGGAAACAGTAGATGGATGCCTGGCAGAAATTTACCGTGCAGTTCGCCAGCGCGGCG
>DATLVJ010000813.1:0-17787 GCA_035577585.1 Candidatus Limnocylindrales bacterium | reverse complement strand
CAAAGAGCCACCCGGCCAGGCCGCGGCGGCCTTTGTTTTTCGCGCGTTCAACCGCCCATTATGATTTGGCGAGCACGAATCCATGCCGTAGACTATCGAGGATGCCTGCACGCCACAGTGATGTTGAAGCCCCCAGCCTCCGCCGAATCCTGGGCGTGGACCCGGCGGCCTCCGGCCCCACCGGTTTCGGGGTAATTGAAACCGACGGTCGGAATTTTCGGGTATTGCGCTACGGCGCTCTTCGAATCGCTCCCAAACGGCAAAAATCCTCCGCTGGCGCTTGCCTTCATGATGTCCATGCCCTGCTCTGCCGGCTCATCGAGGAATTTCACCCCCACGCCATGGCCGTGGAATCCGTGTTCACGGCGCTGAACATGCGGACCGCCCTTCGCCTGGCCGAAGTACGCGGCGTCGTTCTGCTCGCCGCGGAACAACATGGCGTTGAGGTCCGCTCCTATTCCCCACGCGAAGTCAAAGCCTGCGTGGCTGGCTACGGGCATGCCGACAAAAAACAAATGCAATTGATGGTTCGCGCTCTCTTGAAAATGGAAGAAATCCCTGAACCATCCGATGCCGCCGACGCGCTCGCCGTGGCGATCTGTCACATCCAAGGCGAACAATTCGCGCGTCGCTTCGGTCTCTCCGCTAAACCAAGCGCCGAATCCATCCGTAGAATCGCGGTAACTTCCGCTTCCCGCCGGCAATCCGCGGCGCGAGTTTCCGGTCTTCAGCCAAGCCGATGAATGTTTTTTCTCGCCGCCTCTGCCTGCTCTTTTTATGCCTTGCCCCATTTTCCGCCTCCCCTTCCTCTGCTAGCCCCGCCGGCAACTGGTTCAGCTATCGCCGGGTTTTCAAATCCAGTGTTCCGGAATTCATTGAAATCCGCATCCAGGAAAACTCTTCCGCCGCCACCTATGAAATCCGCCAGCTGGACGAGGACGCCGGCGCCACTCCATTCGAAGTTGGCCCCGCGCTCAGAAGTAAAATTTTCCAGTTGGCCGCGGAACTGCGCCATTTCAAAGGCCTGGATCTCGATGTCCACCGCAAGATCGCAAACCTGGGTGAAAAAACTTTTCGTTGGCAGGCTGGCACGGAGACCAGCGAAGTCAAGTTCAACTACACGCTGAACTCCGCCGCCACACAACTCCTGCAGATTTGCGAAGGCCTTGCCCGTCAGGAGGAGTTGATCGAACTGCTCCAGCGCCGCATCAAGTACGATCGTCTGGGCGTCAATGACGCTTTATTGCAGTTTGAAAATGACTTCAGCAAGAGCGTGCTCCCTGAACCAGAGCGCGCCTTGCCGCTGCTCGACCAGATCGCCGGCGATTCCCGCTTCGTCGAAATCGCCCGCCAGCGCAGCCGCGCCCTGGCCGAGCGCATCCGCCATTCCGGTTAATGCAACGTTTGCGACGCCCTGGACGTCCAAAAGTAAGGTATCCTCGATGAAAATGAAAAACTTGCAATGCACCCAAGTGAGCCACTGGCGCAAGCACGCCACGATTTTGCTTTTCGCTCTTCTTTCTCTTTCGCCCGCGCTTTTCGCACAGAAAAAAGAAAAGCTCGCGAAAAATTACCGCGAATGGCTGGAGCACGACGTCGTCTACATCATCACCAAGGATGAGCGCGTCCGGTTCCTCGCACTCGCCACCGACGACCAGAGGGACAAATTCATCAAGGACTTCTGGGAAGTCCGCAATCCTGTTCCGGGCTCCGAAGTGAACACCTATAAAGAAGAAATCTACAAGCGCATCGCCTTCGCCGACTCCCGGTTTGGCGTCGGCTCTGGCACCGACGGTTGGCGCACCGACCGCGGCCGCACCTACATCACCCTCGGCGCCCCGCAACAAAAAGATGTCCATCGAAACGCCGCCAACCTGCGGGCGTTCGAAATCTGGTTTTACGCCAACGTCACCCCGATTCTTCCGCAATCCTTTTACGTGATGTTTTATGACAAAGACGGCGCAAACGACTACAAGTTCTACAGCCCCTACCTGGACGGCCCGGACAAGCTGACCACCGGCGTCGAGGCCATTAACAGTCCACAAGCCGGCCTCAAGATGATTGAAGATTCCGTAGGGTTCGAAATTGCGCGCATCTCCCTGAGCTTGATTCCGGGTGAGCCGGTGGATCTTTCCAACCCCCGCCCCAGCCTCACGTCCGACGTCATGATCATGATGCTCAAGGGCCTCTCCGAACAGCCCGCCTATCGCGACGACATTCGCCGCAAGTGGATGAACCGCGAGCAGGTTAGCACCAGCATGATTCTCCAGGGGCACAACCTGGACATCGTCCTTCTGCCAGTCCGCGATGAACGCGGCCTCTCGCGGCTCGATTATTCCCTGGCCCTCAAGTCGCCCAGTGATTTCAGCGTCGTCGCCACCAAGGACGACCGCCTGACGTATAACCTGCAGATCCGCGTCCAGGTTTTTGATAAAGACAGCAATAAGTTGATTTTCGTTGCGCAAAAGGATCTGCGCGATACCTTCGACAAGAGCCGCTTCCAGGATATTAAGGACAAGGCCTTCGCCTACGAAAGCATGCTGCCGCTTCCCGCTGGAAATTATCGACTCGCGTTTCAATTTACCGACTGGAACAAAAACGTTTCTTACCGGACCGAGCGTGAGGTCTCGGTTCCAAAAATCGATGTCAATCAATTCCAGATTCCCGGAATTCTGCCCTTCGCTTCCGCGGAAGAGGTCGACCCCGTCGCCGCTCCCGTGTTGCCTTTCACCCTGGCTGGCGTACATTTCGTCCCTCTCTCCACCTCCAATCTTTTCCTGAGCACCATGCAGAGCTTTCAGTTCACCTATCAGGTCTGGACCTCTTCCAAGAACCCGGCGCTTGCACAAGATGCGAACCTTCAGATTGAATACGGTCTCGGCCAACCCTCTATCCCTGGAAGCGCCAAAGCGACCAAGGACGCTGCCCCCCTCAAGCAGTTCGATTCTGGCGGCTCAATGGTCAACGGCAAGAAGCTTGCCCTGGACGGAAACCCCGGCAACTACATCCTTACGGTTGCGGTAACACCTCCGGATGGAACCGCGCCCAGTTTTGCCAAATTGAATTTCAAGGCTGTTGATCCTTCCGGCCTCCCTCCCGCTCCCTGGATTGTCATCGACCCAACGGTTCGCGACGATATGGAAAAGGGCGTTTTCGACCTTGACCGGGGACTTTGTTACGTGACGCAGGGTTCGCCTGCCGAAGGCCGTCCATGGCTCCGGCGTGCTCTGGCATTGGACCATTCCGATGAAATTGCCCGGACCCACCTCGTCGAAGCCTATTTTGCCCAGCAGGATTACAAGGCCGTCGCCGCCCTATATAAGGACACGGGGGTCACGGACGGCGCCACTGCCCAGACTTTGCTCCGTATCGCCACCAGCCTGCGCAAACTTGGAAATGAACCCGAAGGGCTCCGCCTGTTAGAACGTGGTTCGGAAGCTCATTCCGGGGACCCGGCCATGTTCGTAGCTTTGGCGGACTATTACACCCAGATGGGCGACTCCGCAAAGGCTTCCGCGGCGCTGCAGAAAAGCAAGACTTTGGCCGTCGTGAACTAAACCAGGCTGGTTTCTGGAAGCCAGTCCATCCAAAATGGCCCCCATACCATTTTTGGTATCCTCCCTATAATTCAGTAGATTCCCTTAGGACTTTCCTCTGCCGCCACCCTCCAATTTCGCATAAGTAGCTGATATAAATATACTTATTTGTTCCCAATATGGGTCGTGTTTGGCATTCTCCTTGCATCTCCCCTATTCATCATTAAAAAGCGAGTGGTTTGTATTCGGTTCCTAAGGCGTAGTTCCATCCTTAATTTGGGGAAATTGAAAGGAGTATCACTTGAATAGAGCGAAGTGGTTTTATCTGCTCGCAGCCTGCCTCTTGACGCTAAGTTTGGGCGTCGGAGCTTGGGCGCAGGACCAGAGTTCGTCCCGCGGTAATTTGAGCGGCGTCGTCCTCGACGCATCGAAAGCGACCGTTCCGGGAGCACAGGTCACCATCACCGGACCGATCGGAAATTTGTCCCAAACCACCAACGATCAGGGCACCTTCCTGTTCTCGACCCTGATTCCCGGATTCTACTCGATTAAAGTCCAGAAGGCCGGATTCAAGATTGCCAGCGTTGGAGCCGCCGAAGTTCTGATTAACAAGACCACCAGCGTCGAAGTGATCTTGGAAACCGGTGAAGTGACGCAAACCGTTGAGGTTAGCGCTGCCACGGTCACTGTCGACACCAGTTCGCAATCTGTGAACTCCGAATTTTCGGATAGCTTCTATTCCAAGATTCCTCTGGGTCGCGGCGTCAGCAGCTTGTTCTACCTGGCCCCGGGCGTAACCTCAGGCATCGGCACGGGCGCGGAAAATCCTTCGATTTCCGGCTCCTCCGGTCTTGAAAACCTGTACGTCGCAGACGGCGTCTCCATCAATGATCCTGCCTTCGGTGGAATCGGCGTTTGGTCCCGTGTGTACGGTCCGCTCGGAACCGGTATCAACCTGTCCTTTGTGAAAGAAGTCCAGATCAAGACAGGTGGTTTCGAACCTCAGTATGGTCACGTCAGTGGCGGTATCATCCAGTTGGTCACCAAGTCCGGCGGCACCAAGTTTTTTGGCACCATCGGCGGGTACGCCAACAGCCGCTGGATGCAGGACACCTACCAGAATGCGGACGACCCGAAATTCGCGACGGCTAACAAGGTAGGCAGCCGTTTGGAAAATGCCAACTATGAAGGCGACTTCGAGTTGGGCGGCTACGTTCCCGTCCATGGTCTCAGGAATCGCCTCTTCTTCTTCGGCACCTTCAACCCATCCCAGAACCATGAATACTTTGCCCCTGTCGCCGGCTCGGGTCTCGCCACGATCAGCCCTTTGGTTGATCGGAATACCACGCGTTATGACTATGCGGGCAAGTTGACCTTTAAAATTAATGACAGGCATACAGTCGAATCCAGCATTTCTGGCGACCCCTCCCACACCGATCCCGCCGCTTTCAGCACGCTGAACTCGGATAATACCTCGGCAAACTCCAAGTGGAACTACGGCACAAGGAATTGGGCCGTCCGGTATGATGGCGCGTTCGGCAGTTCCGTGCTGGTGGACGGTTCCTTTACTTGGGGCTGGAACGAGTTCCGGGAGACGCCGGCAACCAACGTTTACAACATCGTCGACAATACCCAGATCTACGGTTTGACTGGCCAGCGGGGTGCGTTCAACGCCCAAGGTATAAGCGTTCTCGAGCCCTACGACGGAAACACCAGGAGTCTCAACGGCAGCGTCACCAAGACGTTCCATTTTGCCGGTACTCACAGCCTCAACGTCGGTTATACGTGGCAATACCCCCAGTACAACGACCACACCTTCTATTCGGGACCAAAATACACTATTCCGGATGTCAACGCGTCAGGGACCAGCCCCGGCTATGGCTCTAACGTAGCGGGTAACCAGACGGACTCGGCCTTTTCGCTATCCCTGGCCGGGAACTTTGCTCCCGGCGCGAACTTTGATCCCACTGACCCAACGGGGGTGAAAGCAAATGACACCACTTGCACTCTGTGCCCATTCATGAGTATTCCGGGTTATGCCGAGCCCGTCCGAGTAGTTTTGCAGCAGGTGCGCGGGCGGTTTGACGGCGGTGTTACTAAGAGCTCGGGAAAATATCATGCCGCTTACATCAACGATTCCTGGCAAATCAACAAGTATGTCACCATCAACGCCGGTGTGCGATGGGAACAGCAGCGGCTCATTGGCAACCAGGTTGAGAAGACGTTCTCGAATATGTGGTCTCCCCGCGTCGGAATTACCGTTGATCCGCAGGGCAATCGCAAACAGAAGATTTACGCCAACTTCGGACGCTATGCGTTCGTCCTTCCTCTGGATGGAGCTCTTCGCGCTCTCAGCAACGAAGAGGACTTCCAGAACTCCTACTGGGCTCCCATCAACAGTTCGACCGGTTGCCCCGCAGGACAGTCTCCGTGCGTGAGCTTAAACTCTCTCGGTAGCACCGATTTCACAGGAGATTCGGCTCACCTTTTGAACCTCGCCAACGGCGGCATCCCTGTCGCTTCCGGCGCCCTCATCACCGGTGGAGAACCCTTTGCTCCTGGAACCCGCATGGAATTCACCGATGAGTTTCTAGTCGGTTATGACCGTGAGTTCAAGGGTGGAGTCGTCGCCAGCGTCCGCTACATTGACCGTCGCCTGAAGCGGGTCATTGAAGACCAGGGTGGAATTTCCGTGGAACAATTCAATGCTCTCGCCTTTAACGGTGGCGGCTTAAACTACTTCATCGGAAACCCCAACGCCAGGCAGGATATCTTCGTCAACCCCAACGAGCAGGTATTTGGAGCGGTGAACGAAACTCCAACGACCTGTGCTCAGATTGGTGGACAGCAGGCGCCGTCGGGTACTTTTGATTGCGCCCTGTACACGGCCATCAATTCGCCGTCTCAAGCGAACGCAGCAGCCTTGGAAGGTCTTGGTTTCCCTTCAAGCTGCATAGACAGTAATTTCGTGCCTACGCCTTACGTCGCAGTGAATCAGAGGACCGGATTCTCCGCGGCACAGACTCCACAAGGACCGATTGCAGGCAGTGCCTGCTTCCCGGGAACCAACGTGGGCGCGTGGATGCAGCCGAATCCAAACGCTGGCCAGCAGGGGCAACCCAACTTCATCGTTCTCCCAGACTGCACCAGTGCGGGCCAGGCCCAGGGTGGCGGATGCGCTTCTTTCGGTGGTGAGTTCTATGCCGATGGAAAACCCGACACCTACAAGGACCCCAAGCGTGAATACGAAGCGGTCGAATTCGAAGTCCGCAAGGCCTTCACGCACAACTGGGCTCTCAGTGTGAACTACCGCGTCGCTCAGTTGCGAGGCAACTATGAAGGCGCCTTCCGCAACGACAACGGCCAAGCCGACCCCGGCATTAGCTCCCTCTTTGACTTCACGGAAGGGGCACTTGGGTTGCTCGCCAACCAGCAGAGCATTGGCTTCCTGAGCACCGACCGCAAGCACGTCCTCAATGCTCATTCAACCTTCGTGGTGCCCAGTGGCAAGCTCAAGGGGTTCGTCATCGGTGCGGGCGCGAGCCTGCTCTCCGGCAACCCGCTGACTTCCCTCTACGCTCAACAGGCATACCAGAACGCCGGTGAAGTGCCTCTGTTCGGCCGTGGCAACCTGGGCCGTTCGCCAGTCACCGGCAGCGTGGATGCGCACCTTGAATATCCGTTCAAGCTGAGCGAAAGGATGCAGCTCAAGATCGGATTCGATCTATTCAACATTGTCGACTCCACCCGCCAGACCACCGTCAATCAATTTGGTGACCTGGGCTTTGGGTTGAATAACGGCGACTTCCAGAAGCCCGTAACCAACAACGGCGCGGTCACTCCCGCCGCCTTTGTGAACCAGGGCTTTGTCAATCCGTTCAGCTCGCGGCTTTCGGTCCTGTTCACCTTCTAATTAAACCCTTAACCAAAAAAGGCGCCCACTCCGGTGGGCGCCTTTTTTTTGATCAAATTTCTAACTATTGCTTATACACTTAAGGGCCTAGGAGCGTGGAATCTCGCGATCCTTCGCTCTACCGCCTCTTCAGAATAGTTTGGAGGGCCTTGTGTTTCGGACCTCATCCCGTCTATGCCTTTCCTTGATTCCCTGTTGCTTGCTGGCCTCTTCGCTTCAGGCGCAAGCACCCGCGGGTACCCGCTTCAGTGGTGGAATTATTGACGTGCAGGTCAGGTACGCGGACGGAAGGCCCGCCCCGCGCGGCATACACGTCCGGCTGGAATCAGCCGAGGGTGGCCCCGAAGGCGACGTGGATACCATTCAAGGGGGTAAGTGCCAGTTTCGCCAGTCCGCCAGCGGCGTCTATATCGTCCGAATTGCCGAGCGCGATTTTAAGGAAGTCTCTTCTCGCGTGGAGCTGATCAGCTCTCCCAGGGCCTTCGTAACACTGGATCTGATCCCGCTGAAGAAAGAGCCAATCCCCGAAGTCTCCGTGCCGCGGTCGGATCCCGCTGACGTCGTGTCTGTAAAAGATTTGACGATCCCGGAGCCGGCCCGCCTGGAATTCAGCAAGGGCGAAGACGCCATGCGCGCCAAGAATGCCGATGAGAGCGTGAAGCACTTCCAGAAAGCCATCAAACTTTACGATGCTTACCCGCAGGCGTATCGGATGCTCGGCGATGCCTTGGTGGAAAAGCAGCAATGGCCGGAAGCGGAGGCGGCTCTAATAAAGAGTATCTCGCTGCAGCCGGATCTGGCTCCCGCCTACTTTGACCTGGGCGCTCTGCGCAACCAGACGAAAAATTATCCCGGAGCGGAAGAAGCGCTCAAAAAAGGCCTCGAGCTGACTCCCGACGCCACGGTGGGCAAATATGAATTGGCAAAAACCTATTGGGCCCTGGGCCGCTGGCAGGACGCCGCGCCTCTTGCCACAGATACCGTGAAGGTGTTACCCGATCTCGCCGCCGCCCACGTGCTTCTCGCCAATATCCTGCTGAAGCTGCGCGACGGCGCCGGGGCCCTCCGCGAATACCAGGAATATCTTCGCATCGAGCCTCAGGGATCCATGGCCCCCCAAGTCCGCGACATGGTCGACAAACTCCAGAAAGCCCTCTCTCACTAGTCCCGGATTTTTGAGTGAATGGTGGACAATCACGCCGTCTGAGGCGCGGGCTCAACTTTAGTGGGATAACGCAGCTTCACGCCACCCTCTTCGCACTTGCATTTTTCCAAGCTCTGTCATCCCGACCGTAGGCCCGCGCCTTTTGCGGGCCGCAGTGGAGGGACCGCGGCAACACTTCAACCCATCCCAAATCGCGGAGAACATCTCCCTCTTGTCTCCGCTCTTCGTCGAAGATCGCTAACTCGCCGCCTTCGCCGGCACCGCTCCCGCCAACCGCGCAAGCGACTCCGTGTACGGCGCCTTCGCCACGCCGCGTTCCGTAAAAATCGCCGCAATATAACGATGCGGCGTCACGTCAAACGCCGGGTGCGCCGCCGCCACGTCCGCCGGCGCGATCCGCACGCCCTGGATGTGCGTCACTTCCGCCGAACTCCGCTCTTCGATCGGAATCTGCTCGCCGCCCGGAATCGCCAAATCAAATGTCGAAATCGGCGCCGCAATATAAAACGGCACGTTGTTTTCCTTCGCCAGCACCGCCATCGAGTACGTCCCGATCTTGTTCGCCGTATCGCCGTTCGCGGCGACGCGGTCCGCACCGGTCACGATCGCTCCCACTTTCCCGGTCTTCAGGAAGTGGCCCACCATATTGTCCGTAATCACCGTCAGCGGGATTCCCGCGCGGTGCAATTCCCACGCCGTCAGCCGCGCTCCCTGCAGGTACGGCCGCGTCTCCGGCACCAGCACATGCAGTTTCCGCCCCTGCTGATACGCCACCCGAATCACTCCCAGAGCTGTTCCGATGCCGGCCGTAGCCAAGGCGCCGGCGTTGCACTGCGTCATCACTTGCCCTTCCCTGGGCATGAACTCCGCGCCAAACCGCCCCATCGCTTCGTCGGTCGCCTTCTTCTCCGCGTGAACTTCTTGCGCTTCTTGAATCATCGCCTGCCGGATTCTCGCCAGGTCCGTGTTCGACTGTGTCAGTTCCGCAAAGCGCGCCTTCATCCGCTCCAGCGCCCAGAACAGATCCACCGCCGTCGGCCGCGTCTTCGCCAGCGCCTCGCAAATCAACGGAAATTCGCCCTGAAGCTCTTCAATCGTTTTAGCGGCCGATTTCTGCACACCCAGCGCCACGCCCATCGCTGCCGCCACGCCAATTGCCGGCGCCCCGCGAATCACCATCTCGCGAATCGCTTTCGCCACTTCCCGGTAATCCGTGTAGGTATAGCTGATCTCTTCCGCCGGCAGTTTCCGCTGGTCCAGCATCACCACGCCGAGTTCGGTCCATTCAATCGGTTGTGCAACGTACATTTCTTCGCTCTTCCCCTCTCTTTATTTTATCGAATGCGGGCCAGGAAGCGAATTCGCTACTTGCCGGTGGGCATCTTCGTAAACCAGTGTGTGCTCAATCCGGTGGCCAGTGAAATCAGCAGGTTGTATCCCAGATGCATCATGAAGCTCGCGAACACAGTGCCCGTCCGCGCCCGCACCAGCGTAAAAACAATTCCCACCAGCGTCAGCATTGCCACCAGGCCCCACGTCCAGCCCAACTGGGCCCCATGCATCAATCCGAACAGCACGCCCGTCAGCAAAATCGCCGGCGTCACGCCGAAGGACCGCGCAAACATCGGATAAAGATACCCGCGGAAAAGCGTTTCCTCCACCAGCGGCGCCACGAACACCGCCATCGCCACAAACATCATCGCCGTGTGCGGATACTTGAACAACTCTTCGATCGGCGTGTTATCCGGCGTCTTCATGCTCGATGTCATCAGTGCCACAAAAAGAGATAATCCGGCTCCAGCGAAAAAATAGGCAAACGGGTTTCTTGGGATTCTCGGATTCGCCGGCACCAACTTGCGCCACCCCAGCGTGTGCCAGAAAGGATGCCCGCGTAGCACAGACAAGGTCACGTACAAAAAGAAAAATATCGTCGCATACCAGATCAGCAGGCTGCCGATCGCAAACTGCGGCTTGGAGATCAGGTATGCTTCCAATTGTTTTGCGGTCAACTTTTGCGGCGGCATGTAAATCACCGCCAGTACGCCCTGAATAACCGTCAGGCTGCCAAACCCGAACACCACAAAAAGGATCAGATGCGGCCACGACCAGCTGATCTGCAAATCCTCCGGATACGTTTTTGCCGGAGGATACGGGACCACTTCCGTCGCTGCGGAGGGATCCGTCCCCGCGCCACTCCAGTTCGGAGAAGGTTCAGCCGAAGGCATCTCCGTCAATTCCGGCAAATTGGGATTCTCACCCTCCGGCGCGGGCTCGCCTGGCAGGGGCGGCTTCTCTTCATGCAGGCTCATGATTTCGCGCGCCTCGCTCCGGACGGCCATCCGGACGCCAGCGCCGCCGCCACCAATGGCAACAGCAATTCGTGATGTCCCGTGATCGCAAATCCTCTAGAAATCTCCTCGCCCTGCTTCCCTGTCCCCGCCGTCGGCCGCTTCACCACATTCTGCAATGGCCGGTAATGCTGGATAAAATCAAAATTCGCCGTCGTAATCGGCTGCAGCCGCAACCCAGCGTTCCGCGCCACGGAAACAGCCTTCAAAAACACCTCCGGCAGAATCACCGCCGATCCCCAATTCAGATACACACCCCCGCGATCCATTCCCTGCACCAGCGCGCAGAACAGCCGGAAATCCATAAAACTCGCCGCGCCCAATGCAGTTCCATCTGCCGATGGATGCATGTTCGGAATATCCGTTCCAATCGCCAGGTGCACGGTCACGGGAATTCTCAATTTATAAGCCGCCGCCAGAACGCTTGCGTCGAGATGTTTCGCCGCCAGAATCCCGCTGTGCAGGTATTGCCCTGCGGCCTCGCCATACCCGATGTGGATCCGCTGCGCCAGTTTTGCAATCTCGTTGATGCCCTGGCCGGTCTCCTCGGCCATTCCAAATTTTCCCTCGCCCAGCGAAGCGTCCACGTCCTCCGAAGTCTGCCCGGCAAGCGCAATTTCAAAATCATGAATCAACGCCGCTCCGTTCATGGCAATCCCGCTCACAAATCCCGTGCGCATCAGCTCAATCAGCAGCGGCCCCAGCCCCACCTTAATTACGTGGCCGCCGATTCCCCAAAGCACCGCCCGCCTCCGCGCCTTTGCCCGGTGGACCGCCGCCAGCACATCCCGCATATCGTTTCCCGCCAGGATCCCCGGCAGTGACTCGAGAAATTTCTTCAGGCTAGGATTCTTCCCCGCCGGCCGCGCAAATTCCCGCACGCTCACTTTGCTTCGCCGCGCGGAAATCGGATACGTCTTCACGCCGCCCAGCGCCACGGGTTGGATTTCGTAAATGCTCATTCGAATCCCATCACTCTACGAGGAACCGTCACACCACGCAAGCAGAAGGGCCAAGCCTGACCATGCCCTTTGAACCTCACGACGCTTTCTGATTCCCATTCGTCGAAAATCCGCCCGCGCCATTCATTCCCAGATGCCGCGCCAGCGCCTGTCCGGTGTACGACTTTTTCGTCTTCGCCACCAACTCCGGCGTCCCCTGAGCCACAATTCGCCCGCCGCCGGCTCCGCCTTCCGGTCCAAGATCAATGATCCAATCCGCCTGCTTGATCACGTCCAGATTGTGCTCGATGATCAACACGGTGTTCCCCAAATCCACCAGCCGCTGCAGCACATCCAGAAGTTTCCGCACATCGTCGAAGTGCAGCCCCGTCGTCGGCTCGTCCAGGATGTACATCGTGCGGCCCGTCTGCCGTTTCGAAAGCTCGCGCGCCAGCTTGATCCGCTGCGCCTCTCCGCCCGAAAGGGTGGTTGCCGACTGCCCCAGTTGCACGTACGCCAGTCCCACTTCCACAATCGTCGCCAGCTTCTGCTGAATCTGCGGAATATTCTCCAGCAGCTTCAGCGCATCGCTCGCCGGCAGGTTCAGCACATCATTAATGCTGTGGCCTTTGTAGCGCACCGCCAGCGTCTCCGCGTTGTATCTCCGTCCACGGCACACTTCGCACGTCACATACACGTCCGGCAGAAAATTCATCTCGATGCGCCGCAGCCCTTCGCCCTGGCACGCTTCGCACCGCCCGCCTTTCACGTTGAAGCTGAATCGCCCCGGCTTGTACCCGCGTTCGCGCGACTCCGGCAACATCGCAAAAAGCTCGCGAATCGGCGCAAACACACCCGTGTACGTCGCTGGATTCGATCGCGGCGTCCGCCCAATCGGCGCCTGGTCGATCTCAATCACCTTGTCAATGTGCTCCACGCCCAGCAGCATCCGGTGCGCGCCCGGCTGTTCCATCGAGCGGTACAACTTCTGCGCCAGCACGCGGTAAAGAATGTCGTTTACCAGAGTGGATTTGCCCGATCCGGAAACTCCAGTCACCACCGTCAACAAACCCAACGGCAGGGAAACATCCACATCCTTCAAATTGTTCGCGCGCGCGCCAAGAATCTGGATCGCCTTCCCATTCGGGCTGCGCCGCTTCGCGGGCACTGGTATTTCCACCGCCCCCGAAAGATATCGTCCCGTCAACGATTCCGCGGAAGCCGCAATTTCCGCCGGTTTCCCCTGCGCCACCAGATAGCCGCCGGCATTCCCCGCGCCCGGCCCCAGGTCCACCACAAAATCCGCGCGCCGGATGGTGTCTTCGTCGTGCTCCACAACCAGAACGGTATTGCCCAGATTCCGCAATTGCTCCAGCGAATGCAGCAGGCGGTCGTTGTCCCGCGCGTGCAAACCAATCGACGGCTCGTCCAGCACGTATAAAACACCGCGCAAACGCGACCCGATCTGCGTCGCCAGCCGGATCCGCTGTGCCTCTCCGCCCGAAAGCGTCGCCGCCGAACGGTCCAGGCTCAAATAACCCAGCCCCACGGCCAGCAGAAAATCCAGGCGTTCCCCAACCTCACCCAGCGGTCTTCCCGCCACTTCTTTCTGTCTCGGCTTCAACTCACCAAGAATCTTGTCCACCGCAGGCCGCGCATCGCTGATCGCCAGCGCCGTGAAATCCGCGATCGACCATCCGGCCAGCTTCACCGCCAGCGATTCCGGACGCAACCGCTTCCCATGACACGCGCTGCAAAGCGTCGCCGACATATACTGCGTCATCCACTCGCGATACGAATCCGAATTTGACTCCTCGAAGTTCCGCTCCAGAAATTTCAATATTCCGTGGAAACGAAATCCTTTTTCGCCCGCGCCAGAGCGCCCGCCTGCCGTTTTCTTCGTATCCCCGTTCGGATATCCGTAGAGCAGCAGGTTCTGCACCTTCGCCGGATATTTCTCGAACGGAGTGTCCAGATGAAATCCATGTGCGTAAGCCCCAAGCTCCAGCGTCCGCTTCAAAATCGCCGAGCCCGACCCCGGGCCAAGCCCTCCGTCAAATAGCGGCCGCGTCCAATCCACAATCACCTTGGCCGGATCGAAATCATACTTCGAGCCCAGCCCGTTGCACGCCGGGCAAGCCCCGTATGGCGAATTAAAGCTGAACGATCTCGGTTCCAGTTGCGGCACCGACAATCCACAGTCCGGGCAAGCCAGCTTTTCTGAAAATGTGTATTCCTTGCCGCCCACAACCGCCACGGTTACCAGTCCCTGCGCCAGCCGCAATGCCGTCGCTATCGACTGCTCGAGCCGAGAGGCCACTCCCTGCTTCACCAACAGCCGGTCGATCACCACCTCGATCGTGTGATTCTTCCGCTTATCCAGCACCGGCGTTTCGTCCAGCGGCAGCAACTCGCCGTTGATCCGCACGCGCACAAACCCGTCCTGCGCCAGTTTCTCCAGCTCTTTCCGGTACGCGCCTTTCCTGCCGCGCACAATCGGCGCCAGGATCATGATGCGGTCGTCGGCCTTGCACAATTCTCCGTGCAGAATCGCCTGCACAATCTGCTCGCTCGATTGCCGCGTAATCGGCTTCCCGCAATTCGGGCAATGCGGCACTCCCACGGCGCTGTACACCACGCGCAGGTAATCGTAAATTTCCGTGATGGTTCCCACCGTGGATCGCGGCGAACGCGTGGTGGTCTTCTGCTCGATGGCGATCGAGGGAGAGAGCCCCTCAATCACGTCCACTTCCGGTCTTTCCATCTGGTCCAGAAATTGCCGTGCGTAGGCCGAAAGCGATTCCACATATCGCCTCTGCCCCTCGGCATAAATCGTGTCGAACGCCAGCGACGATTTGCCCGATCCCGACAGCCCGGTGATCACCGTCAGGCTATTTCGAGGGATCTCCACGCTGATGTTCTTCAGGTTGTGCTGCCGCGCTCCCCTCACAACCAGTTTTGTTATCCCCATATTTCGAAAGCGCTCCCTCCACAGGAGCCCTGGCGCTCAGTAGGTAGACTGAGCCCAGCATAGTCTTTCAACATAGCAACTCGCGCAAGCAGTGGTCAAGTTGGCTAGCCCGTTGGAAGCGGGAGAAGGGAAAATCTTTCTCCCGAGGGTACCGTTGACCGTTTCTCAGGGTAAAAATTTCCCCGGGGGTAGCGCTTTTTTACCCGGTTTCCGACTTTAATATGTTGAATCTACAAGACTTACGAATGGTAAGTCGTTTGCACCTTAGTCATACGTGGGGGAGGCGAGCCGAGGATCCCTTTAGGGGATTGAGGGCTGGGCCGGTTCGCACTTCCCCTCACTTCTGCCGAACCCTGCAACTCTTTCAGCCGCTCAAACGGCTGGCTCCCAAACTACCCTAGGATTGCACCTGACCAATCGGCGGAAGTGTGTGTGCGGCCCACTCCATCTGAATAGGCGCCCGCCCAATGAAAAAGGAGGCCTATTGGCCTCCTTTATTCAACGAGTACTCCAAAAACAGTTCTAGGATCTTGCGTTCAGCCCCGGTGCTCGATTGTGTGCGAAGTGAGCTGCGTCATCGGATAACGCACTCCGCGATAATCCACCCGCGAAGCGTAATCGCTCAAGGTCATAAA
Organism: Candidatus Limnocylindrales bacterium; assembly: GCA_035577585.1. Taxonomy (GTDB): domain Bacteria; phylum Acidobacteriota; class Terriglobia; order Acidiferrales; family UBA7541; genus Acidiferrum. The sequence continues at coordinate 2,278 of DATLVJ010000813.1, read as the reverse complement.
CAACAGCAGCGCCAGCCAGAAAATTCCCGCGATGATCACCAGCTTTGTCCGCTCTGGCGCATATTTTGCGTGCATAAAGATTAGCACCACCAGTGTCGCCTTCACCGTCGCGATCAAAAGCGCCACCACAATATTGAATCGCCCCAGGTTCACAAACGCCGCGAATACGGTGATCCCGGTCAACACCAGCAGCGTGGTGATGATGGTCAGATACATCCCGGGCGAAACAATATGTTCGGTATGTTCGTGTTCAGACACGCGTCGCTCCCTACTTGTGCCGGTCAATCAGATATAACAGCGGGAAAAGATAAATCCACACAATGTCCACGAAGTGCCAGTACAACCCCACGATATCCACCGGGTTGTTCCACTCCGCGTTGAATTTCCCGGCTACGGATTCTTTCAGCAACCAGAAGAGCAGCCCGGCGCCGATCACCATGTGCAGCGCGTGCAGCCCCGTCATCCCGAAATACGCGGAATAATAAAGCTGCGCGTGCGCATTCAGGTCCGGGTCCGCCTTTGCCGCGGCCTCCAACTCTTCCTTCTCCTTCGCCATATCGGCCGCGTCGATGTCTTCACACTTTGCAGGATTGTTCGCACAATAGAAAATATCGAAGTTCTTGCCGGGCACCAGGTGGTGATGGAATTTCTGCGCGTACTCCACATACTTAACGCCAAAAAACACAAAACCCAGCAGAATCGTCAGGCTCAGAAAGAGAGTAATCAGGTTTTTCTTGCTGGTCTGTGCCGACCACACCGCCATCGCCATCGTAAAGCTGCTTGCCAGCAGCACCACGGTGTTGAATCCGCCAAGGCCCAGGCTCAGCGTGTTGCTGCCCATCGCGAACGCGTGGAAGTACGTGTGCCGGTTGATCGTGTACGCCAGCATGATCCCGCCGAAGAACATTACTTCGGTCACCAGGAATATCCACATTCCCAGCGTAGCGGTATCCTTCTGCTGTTCCAGCGTCTTGAACTGCCCGTACAATGATCCGGTGCGATGCACTCCGCACTCCTCTAACCGTTAAGTTCAGGCGCCAGTTGCTCGCCTGTCACCGGGCCGCAGCCCGGCCTTTGTTCAGTCGTCTCCGTGGGCCGGCGCCACCACGCCCGGCGAACCCTTCCCACTTGGAACATCGAGCCCCAGGTCCGGCCGGTTGTGGAAGTCGTACGCTTCCCACGTCACAACCGGTGTTACTTCAAAATTCTCAGTCAACGGAGGCGATTGCGTCTTCCACTCCAGGCCAGTGGCTGGCCAGGGATTCTCGCCGGCCACTTTTCCATAAAACGCCGCCCAGGTCAGATACACCATCGGCAGCAGGTAGCCGACGGCGAGAATCGAAGCGCCGGCCGTAGACATCACGTTGTAAATCTGAAATTCCGGCGGGTACGTGTGATACCGCCGCGGCATTCCCATAATCCCCACGATAAATTGCGGGAAAAACGTAAAGTTGAATCCGATGAACAAAATAAACGCGGCGATCCGCGCCAACCATTCCGGATACATTCGCCCGGTGATTTTCGGCCACCAGAAATGCAGCCCGCCGAGATACCCCATCACCGCGCCGCCCACCATGATGTAGTGGAAGTGCGCCACGACGAAGTACGTGTCGTGAATATTGATGTCCACACCGAGTGCGCCGAGGAAGAGTCCCGTCAGCCCGCCGATCATGAAGAGGCCGAGGAACCCAAATGCATACAGCATCGGCGTATCGAAGGAAATCGATCCCCCGAAAAGTGTCGCCGTCCAGTTAAACGTTTTTATTGCCGATGGTATCGCCACGATAAACGTCAGAAAGGAGAACGCCACCGCCGCGTATGTGGACTGCCCGGTCAGGAACATGTGATGCGTCCAGACCACAAAGCCGATCACTGCGATGGCCAGGCTGGCCGCGGCCACGAAGTGGTACCCAAACAGCCTTTTGCGCGCGAAGGTCGGAATCAATTCGCTGATTACACCCATCGCCGGCAGAATCATGATGTATACGGCTGGATGCGAGTAAAACCAGAACAAATGCTGGAACAGGATTGGGTCTCCGCCCATCGCCGGATTGAAGAATCCCAGTCCAAACACGCGTTCCATGGCCGCCAGTCCCAGGGTAATCGCAATCACCGGGGTTCCCAGGATCATCACGATTGACGTCGCATAGTGCGCCCACACAAACAGAGGCAGCCGGAACCACGTCATTCCCGGCGCGCGCATCGTGTGCACCGTCACCAGGAAATTCAGGCCGGTAAGAATCGACGAAAACCCGGTAATGAAGACGCCGACAACAGC
>DATLVJ010000812.1:0-4890 GCA_035577585.1 Candidatus Limnocylindrales bacterium | reverse complement strand
GCTTACGTAAGACTCGGAGCCATGCTTACTTTTCTAGCTGCACCCAATCTTGCACCCAAAAGTATTCGCAATCAGCGCACCACAGCCGACGCCCTATGTCCCACAACGCCGTTTCTGGATAACTTCCGAGTAGCCGACCATCCGGGAGTTTACCGGTTTGGTCAACACTAGCGCGTTCCACAGGACTAATGTTGAGTTCGGTAAACATTGGTCGCTGAGCGCATTGGCCCGAAGGCAAAGTCAAGCCAAGGGTCACTTAGCCGGAGACGCGACTATTCGGCCAAGCAACGAGAAGCCCGTTCTAACTAAGCCTCCGCCGCCAGCCTTAGCTGTATCTCGCGCATGACGATCATCAAAACTTCAACTTCTTATTTCGCCTGCGCTAGCCCCACAACAACTGCGGCAACTTTTTCGAAGGTCTCATTCCAGCCCTCGAGTTGTCCGCTGTTCTTTGCGTCTTCCATGGTTTCATTGCCAATCATGGTGAGTTTCGTCTGGCCGTTTCCAAAGTCCTCAAAAATAACCACGTCGCGAGCATCTTCTACGGGCTCATGTTCGATTCCATACTGCGCAGGATCAACCTTGTTTCCCTGCGCGTCGGCAAAGTACAGTGAGTAAACGATCTTTTCGTGAGGAACAATCTCGTGGTATTCCCCGCCATTCCAGCCTTCCTGCCCATCCGGCGATCTCATGCAGCAAAGAAATTTTCCTCCCACGCGAAAATCAATCTTGCAAACCGGCGCAGTGAAACCCTTCGGCCCCCACCACTGCATCACATATTTCGGGTCGGTCCACGCCTTCCAAACCAATGCGCGTGGAGCATCAAAAATTCTAGTGATAACCATCCGCTCTTTCTCGTTAACAGTGTTTTTTGTCATCTCTGACCTCCGCTTTTTTCATTTGATTCAGAACCACATCCAACTTGTCGAAACGCTCTTCCCAGAATCGGCGATAGCTGATCGCCCAGTCGCTGACTGTCTTTATTGCCTCTGGCCTAAGCGTGCACACACTCTCTCTTCCGCGCTTCCTCTTGATCACAATCCGCGCCCGCACCAGGTAGGCAATATGTTTTGAAATCATCTGCTGCGAGAGCGCAAACGGTTCCGTCAATCCATGCACAGAGGCAGGCCCATGGGAGAGTCGTTCAATCATCGCCCGGCGGGTTGGATCAGACAGAGCCGCAAAGGTTGTATCTAACTTATCCACAACCATATGGTAGTGTATTATTCGTCGATGTCAAGTGTGGATTTTGGAGTTCCCGATTTGTGATTCCTGATCTCTAAATCGATCTGATAGGGAAACGAGCTCCAGTTTTTCTCTTGAGTGCGCCAAAGAAACGGTCGTGCCGGATCAGGGGTTCAACCCCAATTCCAGGGTCCAACCAGAGTCCAAAACTTGGTGTTTTTGGAAGGTTTTCGGGGTCTCTTCGATGTAATGGCAACCGAATCAATGGGACCTAGAGTCTGACTTTCAAGCTCATCATGCGAAAGTTGACAGTTCCCTTCCCAGTGCTCAGGGCAGGCAAATCTGTCCCCCGCAACCAATCCGTGATTCGCAGGCCGGACACAGGCGCCGGGCCCTTTTTAGTCTTGGTGAATAAATTCTAAGTCTGGTCAGAGAACCCCAAGCCCCACATACCAAAAGGCGGAACGTGGGGCACCCGGCGACGAATTATCGGGACCGACGCGCGGACCTTCCGAGATTGGGTCATCCACAAGTACACGAAATCCTATGGTAGATTGGCAAATGCGAGAAAAGCGGCCACTCCGAGGACCTCGGCCGGAGCCAGCAGGGCCGACGCTCAAAAACTACATCACGCCCGCCGGGTTGCAGCGGCTGAAAGACGAGCATCTGTTCCTATTGAGTCGCGAGCGGCCCGCGGTGGTGGAGGTCGTAGCGTGGGCTGCTAGTAACGGGGACCGCAGCGAAAACGCCGACTACCTGTTTGGCAAACGACGGTTAGGCCAGATCGATTCGCGGATTCGCTTTCTCACGAAACGCATTGACACTGCCGTGGTCGTCGATCCCGCCGCTCCGCGGCCAGGGTCAGCCGCTACGCGCGTCTTCTTCGGCGCAACTGTGACCTATAAGGACGCCGCCGGCCTCGAACACGTCGTCTCGATCGTAGGCATCGACGAGGTGGACCTCGACCGCGGCTACATCAGCTGGCGCTCGCCTCTCGCCAATGCGCTGATGAAGGCGAGCCCCGGCGACCGCGTGAACCTGCGCGCGCCAGCAAAGACAGAGCAGCTCGAAATCGTCGAGGTCGAGTACACGCCGCTTCCGATAGATCCTTTCCGCGAACCGTTAGGAGCTCAGTCCACGCCCAGGGTCGAACGCTCCTAGACCAAGCCGCCCGACTCTGAGCGTTCTCTACGATCTTTGTAGTTTTTGAACAGAGTGCTGTCAGGATCTGGACAGTGAAACGATTGCAACGACTATTCGGCGATTCCTACAGTCTAATTGGCTTTCCGGCGATTCTGAGCGAACCAGGGGCAACACGGAAGGAATGATGCAACTGAGTACGAGAATTCCTCTAAATGGTGGGGTGCAGTCGAACAAACTGGGAACAAACTAGCGAAGAACACCCGTGAACCAGGTCGACCAACACATACGTAAGTCGTTGAGAAGCAAAGACGGGCTAGTATTTTAGCTGGCTCATAACTGAACACCCGCAGTTCCCTTCGCTCTGCTCAGGGCAGGCAAATCTGCCCCCCTCAACCAATTGATGAAGTTTCAGGGACGGAACCCAGGATTCCGGCCCTTTTTGTTTTTGTGGGGGCGAATCCGAAATCAACCCAAGACCCACGTGCCAAAATGCGAAACGTGGGGCACCCGGCCGGTCGGTCATTTGAGAGCTGGATGGCCTGCGAACTACTCGGCGAGGGCGCGGTGGACGAACGAAACAGAGATCGAGCCTTCACCAACTGCGGAAGCCACGCGTTTGACGCTGCCGGAGCGAACGTCACCCACGGCGAACACGCCGGGGAGCGAGGTTTCGAGCAACTGCGGTGAGCGATCGGGGAGCCATAGGGCAGCGGGGAGATCGTCCCTGGTCAGGTCCCGCCCGGTCTTGATGAAACCTTTGGTATCGAGCGCGACACGGCCATTGAGCCAAGCGGTGTTGGCCTCGGCCCCGGTCATCAGGAATACGTGCCTAAGATCGTGAGTGGTTTCCGAGCCGGTGGCGTTGCGCCACCGGACACGCTCAAGATGTTCGTTTCCTTCAAGAGCCACGATCTCGGTTTTTGTCCTGAGCTGGATTGTTGGAGTCTCCTCGATACGTCGAATCAGGTATCGCGACATGCCCGCCGAAAGACTGCTGGAGCGGACGAGCAGATGAACGCGTTTCACGGTTTGCGCCAGAAAAACCGCAGCCTGTCCGGCGGAGTTCGCTCCGCCAACGACAATGACTTCATCGCCTTCGCAGAGTTGCGCCTCCATGAAGGTCGCGTTGTAGTAGACACCGGCACCTTCGAACTGAGCCAGATTCGGGAGCGACGGCCGATGGTAGCGAGCTCCAGTGGCAATGACCACTGTGCGAGCCGGGATGGTGACGCTGTCGTCGAGCCTGACGCCGTAGGAGTTGTGTTCGCAGACCAACGCCGCAGCGCCTTTCGCGATCAAGACTTCGGCGCCAAACTTCTGCGCCTGGGCGTAGGCGCGTCCGGCCAAGTCTCGCCCTGAAATGCCCGTTGGAAATCCAAGGTAGTTCTCGATTCTCGAGCTCGTGCCCGCTTGTCCCCCAGGCGAGTTCGCCTCGATAACCAGCACATCGAGTCCCTCGGAAGCCGCGTAAACGGCGGCCGCAAGACCCCCTGGCCCGGCGCCGACGATGACGACATCGCGCCTGTGGGTGTGATCGATCCCCTTGTTGAAGCCAAGACAGTCTGCGATCTCCTGATTGCTGGGATTCTTGAGCACCACGTCGCCGCGGCAGATCACGACAGGGATATCGGCCGGCTCCACGTGAAAACGATCGAGCAAGTGCCGTACATCGGCGTCCCGGTCAAGATCGAGATATTTGAAGGGGTGACCATTGCGGTTCAGGAATTGTTTGATTCGGAGCGTTGCGCCGGAGCCGATGGAGCCGATGAGCAGCACGTCACCAATACCCTGCGCGATGACGGCGACGCGCCGATGGATCAAGGTTTTCATTAGCACTTCGCTGATTTCGGCATCGGTTTGAATGAGGGCGAGCATCTGGTCGCGAGTCAGTTGGACGACTTCGCCAGAGTCCCTCACCCGGAGGCGCATCTGCGCGGGGCGACCGAGGATCATACTGATATCACCGGTGAACTGAGACGGCCCGACAAGCGCGACCAAAATTTCGTCCAGGGCCGATGGGCGAATGACCTCGATCTGACCAGCCTTCAGTACAAAGAACGGCACGTTGGTTTGGCCGCCTTCGATCAAGACTTCGCCGCGGGTGATTGGACGAATCACTCCGTGCGAAGCAATCCGCGCAATCTGCGCGGAACTCAACACCGGAAAGAGGAGCGCGGCATTCTGGGAGCTTGAGAGCAGAGTCGAGGGAGGGGTCTCGGTCACATGCAACTCGCTTTGGGCAGCGGATCCGGGAAACGCACCTGGTTACTGTCGAATGGAATGCCGGCGGGCTGCTTCAGGAATTCGAAACACTGCATCACGGCCACGTCCTCAAAGGAAGCGGAGTTCGATAGATCAACAGCTCTTGTCATGCGATGCATCCTTGAACACTTAGCCGGATGCCTTCGCCGTCCGCCCCCGGTCAGAGTGCCGGGTGCGGTAGTCGGCCAGAAAGAAGCCGTTGATGTCAGGGTACGATACCGAACCCGCGAAGCCTGCGAATCTCCCCTCCGACTTCAACCGCTGGGCTGCGCGCGTGAAACCGGTCCATGCAGCAAGAGC
>DATLVJ010000811.1:0-12983 GCA_035577585.1 Candidatus Limnocylindrales bacterium | reverse complement strand
GTTCGCCAAAGACGCGCTGGGGGAACTCTGGGCCGTGAAAGTGGGCTGCAACCACGATCACGGCCATGCGTCTCGCGTTGAAACTCACGGTAACGCCGCGAGACGGAAGGAAGCATGTGCCCGGTGGCGGTTCGGACGCCAGAACGGGCACACGGAGACACTGTTTGCGCAGTTGCGGTGTCAGCCGCAGTCTCAAGATCATAAAATTTTCTGTTGGGGTTCAATTCACCCGGTGGTGCCGGGGCCGAACTCAACCGCCGTGGGGCCGCAAAGCCAACGGAGGCCAAAAACACGAAAACCGCGCTTGTGGGCGCGGTCTAGCTGCAATTGACTCTATACTTTAAGAATATCACAGGATAATAGAAGTCAAGTACTTTAGTCGAAAAGCAAATCCCGAAAACGTCTGTAACTGATTGACAATACGTCAGTTAATAATCTTTCGCCTTCCGGTACCAAGGTGACAGTTAGAGTCGCACCCTGCGCAGAAAAGCCTACGATCTGCCGGGCCGGGTTATGCTGCCACCTGCTCCTTCATCGTCACAGCCTTCGCTGCCGCTTCAAAATCTGCGGTCAGGCTCTTCCAGCTTCTTCTGATGACGTGTGGGCCACGCAAGGCTGCTGCCCGGTACTTCTCAGTGCCCAGAGCAAAGCGAAGCTTTCGCCTCAGCAGTTCTTCATCACCACCGCATTTATCAAGCAGCGTCTGAAGCCTATAGGCGTATCGCTGCTCTGTGCCTTTCCTGAAGATGCGCTTGGGCTTTGCCTTCCGCTGCTCAACCATGTAGTTCTTGGCAAGCATCACCGCTGCTTCACTGACCACGGTTCTACGCAATTTTTCTTCAAGGGGTAGCTTCCCGATCAGTACAAAGTATTTGTTTGGCTGCCACCTGCCTTTGCCCGTTTCCAATTCCAACCACCCAGCCTGTTTCAGCCGGGTAGCGGAAATGCTGACGGTACTTTCGTTGCAGCCCAGTTCTCTTGCCAGCGTGCCTTGGGAAGCGTACACGGGCCGTTCGTCACCGCCTTGGAGCAGCAGCCGTATCGTCAGCAGCAGATCAACAGGCAGCAGACCTTCCGGCCTTCCTTCATCGCTGGCTAACAACTTGCGCAGCGTTTCCAACATTGTTTCGTCTTTCATTTTCCCTTTCCGTTTCCTAAAGCAGACAGCGCACGGCGTGCGCAGCGATCAATACCGTGAATTTCACGGCTTTCAAGACTTTAATACCGTGAATTTCAATACCATGAAAATCCCTGACAAAGCTCTATAGAGCGTAGCGCAAGGTTCATGACCGTTCGTTAGTGCATGGAGCCGGGCAAGAGACTTTGCGCGAAGATCAGCAGGCAGAAGCCAAAGCGAACGAGAGTGAGCCAAGGTGTGTTCCGATCAATACCGCGAATTTTACGGTATTAAAGGCCGCACTCCGTGCGCGTCAGCCTTTCAGCAGGCGTTTGACGAACTCAGCGAACTTGTCACAGGAACACCTGTGGCACTTCCTACAGAATCGGTCACCGCACGCATAGCACTCGCTCAGGTCTTCAGGGTCACTGATCGGCCTGTCACATGCCGGGCATCGGTGCTTCACGGGAAAGCTCAGAACTTTCGTACTCATGGTTTCGTTCTCCTTGCGCCAAGGATGCAACGCGCACGAACTGCGGGGCAATGGAACGAAACTCACACACACGATTGGAACCGTACTTTGAACCAACTGATGTGTGTGTTAAGCGGCTTCTTAGCTCATACATCTCATTGCGATTAAGTGAAGTGTCTTGATACTATCGTGCTCATAATGACGTTCCTGTCCCAGCGGAGAACGATGAGATGAAGGCGCAAATAAAGACACCAGACGGTGTGGAAGTCCAGATAGACGGAACCCCCGCCGAAGTCGCAGCAGTCTTGAAAGATGTGAAGATTAAGGCTCAGGCACCACCAAACGCAAAGGGCCACACTCCAAAAGCAAAACAGGTCAAGGACGGTCTTCCCGGCCTGATTGAGTCTCTCAAGCAGGAGGGTTTTTTTAAGAAGCCGCAGACCCTCAATGCCATTCGGCAGAAGCTCAAAGACCTTGGGCACAACTACCCGGTGACAACGTTGTCTCCAAGGATGGGCCGTGAAGTACGAAAGAGAAACCTGAGAAGATTCAAAGAGAACAAGAAGTACGTCTACGCCCAATGAGAGCACATATAGTAGTCACCACAGATGATGGGAAGAAATATGAGGCTGACATAAACCTTGTTGCTGCTGGGAACGCACCTAAGCCAAAGCCCAACAAAAAAAGCCAACCTACATCAGCCAGCCACCACAATAAACAAGTTGACTTCAGCCTGAACATCAGAAATTTCGTCAACACGCATGCATCTTCAATGTCCGGCCCTCAGCGTTTCGCTCTTCTAGTTGCTTACGCAGCGAAGGGCAAGACAGATCAGGAAGTTGATCTAGCCCAGATTGCAAAGCAATGGAGCAAGATGACTGCCCATCTGGGGAAATTCAATCCTGCCTACACGACACGTGCAAAAGATGAAGGGTGGGTAGATTCTCCGAAGCAAGGGCAGTATAAGCTCCTTCCCAAGTGGACAGAAATTCTTGGTGCCAGTTGAAACCTGTTGAGTGATGAACCACCTACTCACCAATACCTTCAAGAAGACCCATATAGACGCCGCCGTCAAACATTTCAACGGCATGGTTGCAGACTTTCAGAAGCGTGACTGGGCAGACTCTGCTGCGAAGGGCGGTAAATTCATCGAAGCCGTTCTGAAAGCACTCTGGGACTATGCGGGTGAAGTTGTGCCCAAAGGTAAGAATTTCAAAGCCGGGAACATCATAGACCAGCTTGCGAACAAGGCCGTTGCCGATACCATTCGCCTCACGATTCCGCGTGCCTGCCGCTTTGCCTACGAAATTGCCAGCAATCGCGGTGCCCGGCATGATGCTGACGAGATTGACGCAAACGAAATGGATGCCACGGCAGTGCTTTCCTCTTGCTCTTGGATTCTCTCTGAGATGGTTCGGTTCTCACAAAAAGGGCTTGATCTTGCGCAAGCCAAAGCGGTTGTTGATGGCCTGATGAAAAGACGGTTTCCACTCACTGAAGAGATAGATGGCCGCGTCTATGTGAATTTAGGCAAAAGTGCCACCGAAAAAGCTTTATTGATTCTGCTGCACGTCTATCCGGACAGGATGGCTACTAAGGAACTAATTGTGTCAGTCATGCGCCATGACCAGAGTGAGGCAAATGCGAAACTAGCGATCAAACGAATCGGGAAATACACTGACAGTGACGCCGCTGGAAATCTAATACTGAGAGCCACTGGTATCAGTAAAGCCGAAGCACTGATTGACGTTGAAATCTCAAAATGAGCACATTAACCACCTACCAGAAACAATTGATGTCAGAACTCACAGAAATCTACGAATTGGTGCAATTCGATTACTACGACATCGAAGAATACCCTGAGGAGTGGCGTTCCAACCTGCTAGAACTGATGCGAAGAGAAGTCATCAGAAGCAGGGTTGTGACGGTGTATACCCGTGTGGACGAATATTTGTGTTGCGAACTTTGCTTGCACTTTTTCGGTTCCGGAGACTTTCCCGAACTCTGGAAAACCGAAAAATTCCAACTGTTTAACTACCAATTCCTTGAGGAAGTAAGCCTGATGCCGAAGCTCCGCTACGTTAAAGCACTGCAAAAAATCCCTAAGAACGTGCTGAGGGACATCGAAAAACTTAACGCCCTTAGAAATGGCGTTGCGCATGCCTTCTTCCCAGAAAATCTCAAGAAATCTCCCGCCCGGTGGGACGGCAAAGACCTGTTCACCTTGGAAGGTCTGAAGGCATTTCAGGCAGATATGTCAAGAGTGCTGGATTATTTTGCAACCCTTAGAAAGGGCCGCTGGTGACCATCACTAACAACCATTTAACAACAAGGCTCTGCTGTGCGTTTTTTTTGAGTACAACTTGAGTACAAGAAGGGGTGTTTGGAAGGGTCTGAAATTGAGCCTAAGCAACGCGGAATCAACAACAGCCGTTAAAGCTACAGGCCCATTTAAGAGTGGCAACAACTGTTTCTACTTTACCGTACCCGCCAATTCCTGGCAATTCTTGACGAACAAATTGTCCCGTGAATGTTCTTTCCGCCCGCTTAGGGCCCGTTTTCCCACTTGCCCTGACCTAGGAAGGGAAGCGGGTTACTCCTATGCGCGAATCCTCCCAACATAATTTGGTGCCTAGCCACACACCTACTCTCCCAACGCCCACACCCCCACCCCGACTCGCGCCAACTCCCTCCGCACCGCCTCCGCAATTCGCTCTGCTCCCGGCGTGTCCCCATGGATGCAGATTGTTTGCGCCTCAACTGGCACTACTGTTCCCTCACGCGTCAACGCGCCTCGCCCCTCTGCAATCCGCACCGCCTGCTCCGCCGCCCTCTCCGGCGTGTCCAGCAGGGCATCCCGAAATTTCCTCGCCCGTAAACTTCCGTCTTGCTGATACCGCCGGTCGGCAAACGCCTCCGATGCCACGCGAAAACCCGCCGAGCGAAAAACCTCCAGCATCAACGACCCAGCTAATCCCACGAGCACCACGGCCCGATTCCACTTCCCCACACCCTCTGCAATCGCCCGCGCTATCCCCGCATCCTGCGCCGCGCGGTTATAGAGCGCGCCGTGCGGCTTGACATGCACCACCTCGGCTCCGCATTGTTCCGCAACTTTGCCGAGCGCCAGCAGTTGCCGGTAAACCGAATCTCGAATCTCGTGCATGGACAACTCCATCGCCACGCGCCCAAAATTTTCACGATCTTCGTAACCTGGATGCGCTCCCACGGCCACGCCTTGCCGCAACGCCTGCTCGATCGTCGCGCGCATCATCTCCTCATCGCCCGCGTGCCCGCCGCAAGCCACATTCACCGATGTCACAAATTTCATCAGTGCTTCCTGGCTGCCATTTGCCAGCATCTCCGGCAGTTCGCCCATGTCACAATTCAAATCTACTCTCTTCATGCGAAGAGCCGCTCCTCTGAACCCAGCAGCTTCTGTTGCTCGATCCACAATTCCCGCGCCGCCCCCAGCGACACTTCCTCAAACCGAATCGTATCCCGCGGCCGCAACTGCCCCACGCAATGTAAATCCGCCCCAATCACGTTCGCAATCTTCGGATACCCGCCCGTCGTCTGCTGTTCCACGAAGAGTACGATCGCCTGCCCCGACGCCGTCACTTGGATCGCTCCCAGCGGCGTCCCTTCGCTGATCATCTCCGTATTCCCCCGCGCGGCCAGCCTCGGCCCGTCCAACCGCAACCCCAACCGGTTCGAATCTTCGCTGACCGCAAATTCACCGCTCGTCAACGCCCTGTGCGCTTCCTCCGTAAACCAGTCAAACTGGGGGCCCGGCGTTATCCGCAACTTTTTCCCCGGTTTCAGCGTATCCAGAACTCCCGGCCGCAGTTTCCTTCGCCGGATATTCTTCAGCAGCTTCCCGATCTGCAGTACATCGCCGTTCCGCAGTGCGCGTCCCTCCCATCCTCCCAAACCGCTCAACAGGTGTGTCGAAGCGCTTTTCATAAATTCCACCACGCCCACTCCGCCACCCACGCACATATAGCACCGGGCGTAATCCTGCGTGGCCCCGAACACCACTCGCTTTCCCGGCAAAATCGCATGCGGTCTCCACAACTCGAGCACTTTGCCGTCCACTTGCGCGCCGAAATTGGCTCCTGCCAAGCAAATCACTGCCCCATCGGGAAACAAAAATGTTCCGCCGGTCAGCGTCAGCTCCAGCGCCGGCGTCCCCGGCTTATTCTCCAGCAACAGATTTCCCAATCGCAGCGCTACCGCATCCGCCGCGCCCGAAGGAGAGATTCCCAGCGCGCCAAACCCTTCGCGCCCGAAATCCTGCACTGTCGTCTGCAATCCCGCCGATTCCACCACCAGCAGACTCATGCCCGCCTCATAGCCAGAAACTCCGCTCGCGGGATCGGCCGGAACCTCACGTGGTCGCCAATCGCAATCAGTCCCAGCGGCTCGCGTTCTTTTTGAAATATTTCCAGTGGCGTCGTTCCGATCAGTCGCCAACCGCCGGGAGTTTCGAAAGGATAAATCGCCGTCTGCCGGCCGGCAATCCCCACGCTCCCTGCCGTCACTTCCTTCCGCGGAGTCTCCAGTCGCGGCACGGCGATCTCTTCCGCCAGGTCGCCCAGGTACGCAAACCCCGGCACGAATCCCAGAAAGTAGGCGTGATAGCTTTGCGCGATGTGCAGTTCCACCACTTTCTCCGCCGTCAACCCGCGTTGCGCCGCCACCCACTCCAGGTCTGGTCCAAACTCCCCGCCGTAACAAACCGGCACGTCCACCAGTCGTGGCTTTGGCGCCGGAAACTTCTTCGCGCGTTTTTCCAGTTCGGAAAGTCTTGCCTGAACTTCGGCGTGATCCACCGCGGCCGCATCAAACGTGATCAGCAAGGAACAATATGCCGGTTGAATATTCCGCAGCCACCTGATCGGCTCCTTCTGCAACACCCACAACAGCCGCAACACGGCCTCGTGCGCGGCCGCGCCGATCTCTTCGCCGAGATATACCAGCAGCGCCTGGTCGCTGGCGGCCTGGAATCGCACTCCGCTCTCCCCGAATCTCCGCCTTCTCTACTGCACAAACCCGATGTTTGCTCCCGGTACTGGCCCGCCCTCCGGTCCCTCTTTGATGGGCCCGTACGCCGCCTCAAAACGCGAAATATTTTCGCCCAGCGCCCGCCAGATGCGTTTTGCGTGAGCGGGGCTCACAATCATGCTGCTCAACAGTTTTCCCTGCGTCCCGTTCGGGAAAATGTACACAAAATTGAGCGTAAACTCTTCCGCGTGGTGCTGGATCATCACCAGGTTGCTGTATAGCCCCTGCATTTCCTTTTCGTCCGCCTTGATCTGCACCTGCCCTGGCGGTACTTGCTTCTCATCCATGTTCTTCTCCCCAGAATTCCTCTCCCAAAGTACCACACACCAACCCGGCTCAGCCGTAGCGGCCGCCCTCTGCTCCGCGTTTTTCTTCAACTGTCTTCGCTTCTCTGCGTTAACCCTAATGCCGTACCTTGCCGGATAAGTCCTATTGACATCCGTCCTAGTTAAGCCTACTTTATAAGAGAAGTTAACCATAGTTAATACAACTGATGTCCGACATCTTCTCCAAACGCTTCTCCACCGCCCCGGCCCTCCCCGCCGATGAATCCCAATCCTCCGCCTGGCGTCGAGCCCTCACGCTCCCCTCTCTCCCCGAATCCCACCGCAGCGTTCCCGTCGCCCACAACGCCCACTGGTTTCGCAAAATCCTGGCGTTCGCCGGCCCTGGCTACCTTGTCGCCGTCGGCTATATGGACCCAGGCAACTGGGCCACCGACATCGGCGGTGGCTCCAAGTTTGGCTACACGCTCCTGAGCGTCGTTCTAATCAGCAATCTGCTGGCCATGTTTCTGCAGGCGCTTTCCGCGAAGCTCGGAATCGTCACCGGACGCGACCTCGCCCAGGCCTGCCGGGACCACTATTCCCGCCGCATGTCCATTTTTCTGTGGGTTGCCTGCGAGCTTGCCATCGCTGCCTGCGACCTCGCCGAAGTCCTCGGCTCCGCCGTCGCGCTCAATCTTCTTTTCCACATTCCGCTTCTTCTCGGGGTGCTGCTCACCGCCCTCGATGTCCTCATCGTTCTCGCGCTACAGGGCCGCGGCTTCCGGCTGATTGAAGCCTTCGTTATCACGCTCATCGCGAGCATCGGAATCTGTTTTGCTTACGAGATCTTTTTCGCCCACCCAGTCTGGCGCGAAGCGGCACGCGGCTTCATCCCCCGCGCCGAAATCTTGCGCAACAAGGAAATGCTCTACATTGCCATCGGCATCCTCGGCGCCACCGTGATGCCCCACAACCTGTATCTTCACTCCAGCATCGTGCAGACCCGCGCCTTCGGCTTGAAAAAATCCGAAAAGCGCGAAGCCCTGCGCTATGCCGTGATTGATTCCACCGTCGCCCTGTTTTTCGCGCTGTTCATCAACGCCGCCATCCTCGTTCTCGGCGCCGCCGCGTTCCACACCCGCGGCCTCAACGAAGTCGCCGACATCGCCCAGGCTTACAAACTCCTCAGCCCGGTGCTCGGCGCCGGATTTGCCAGCACGCTGTTCGCCTGCGCCCTGCTTGCCTCCGGGCAAAATTCCACGCTTACAGGCACGCTCGCAGGCCAGATCGTCATGGAAGGTTTTCTCGATATCCGCCTGAAGCCCTGGCTGCGCCGCCTGATCACCCGCGCTATCGCCATCATCCCCGCGGTCCTCGTCATCGGCATTGCCGGGGAAGGGAAGCTCACGGGATTATTAATCCTCAGCCAGGTCGTGCTCAGTTTTCAGCTGCCTTTCGCCGTAATTCCACTCGTTCAATTCACCAGCGAGCGCGCCAAGATGGGCGACTTCGTCAACTCCCGCGCCACCACCGTCATCGCCTGGTGTGTCGCCGCCGCCATTCTCCTCTTCAACGGCGAACTGCTCTGGCTCATCCTCCGCCCGGCCTGACTTCAGCTTTCTCTGTGTTCTCTGTGGTGAAATCTTTTCTTTGCTTGCAAACTCGTGATTCCTGCTTTCCGCACATCCCGACCTATGCGAAACTTTCCAGGTGAACAAACCAATGCCCACTGCCCCCAAGAAATCAAAAACCTCTGTCAAAATTCTCCTTGGCCTGGTAATCGTCCTGATACTTCTTTCCATCGGCCTCGCCGCTCTCCATGAAACGCCCTGGAAAATTCCTCCCGAAGCCAAAGCCCGCAAAAATCCTCTCCCCGCCAACGACGCGAATCTCGCCGCCGCAAAGCCCGTCTACAACGAATACTGCGCCAACTGCCACGGCGACACCGGCAAGGGCGACGGCTCTGACGCCATGATGTATGACCCCGGCCCCAGCAATCTGACGGAACGCATGCACATGAACTCTCTCACCGACGGCGAAATCTTTTACCAGATCACCCAGGGCCGCAAGCCCATGCCCTCTTTCCGCAAAAAGCTGACCGAAGACCAGCGCTGGCAACTCGTAATCCTAGTCCGCTCCTTCGCCGCGCCAGCCACCCTGCCCACTGCGCCGGCAAAAGCGCCTGAACCCCCCATAAAAAAGTAATGGCCGGTCCGAAGACCGGCCACCAAATCTCCTGCATCGAAATTACGAGCTAGCCCAGAAACCGCGCCCGTAAAGGTCGCGGCACCAGCGGGCACACTTCCTCAGTCGTTCCGAAGATTCTCTTGCGAACGGATGCGACGGCGTCATAGGCCACATTCCGCAAAGCGCGCGGCACCAGGCTCAAAAGGGTGCCGCCAATGAACCACATCCCCCCCAGACGCTTCAGCACATAAATTACCGCCGTCGACCGCGTAAGCACATTCTCGTTTTCGTCCACAACCACCACGCTGTCCGGAAGTTCGGCGCGCACAGAATCCGTGATGCTTCGCTTTATCTCCTCTCCCTGCAGCGGCGCAAACGAAAAAGGATGCGCCGATTGATCCTCGCTAATCACGAAGCGCACCAGTCCGTGGCACAGGCCGCAATGCCCATCATAAAAAATCGGCTGCCCGGCGGGTTTCGGCGAAGGTACCCACGCAGGGTCGAAAGTAAAGAAATGCAGCATCAACATGCCGATGGTGAGATCTGAAAAATTCACCAGCACCAGTAGACCCAGGTGCAAACCCGCCATCGTCAGCCAGAGAAACGGCCTCAGCCGCCGGGAAAGCGTCAGCGGCGCAAAAGCCAATTCCAGAAAAAGCGCGGCCCATGTCGCGGCTTTCAGCGCCCATGCCGGCAGCGCAAGCAGGGAAGTACGCAGCACCGTATCTCGCGCCAGTGGATTGCTCAGCACGTGGTGCAGCGCAGTGCCATCCATCCATGACGGGCTGATCAGCTTGGAATATCCGCTGTAGCTGTAGGCAATAGCCATAAGGATCCAGGCCGCAGCGAAAATGTCCGCCGGCATTTTCCACCACTCTGCGTCTTCGCCGTCGGAACGCAAATCCTTGCGATCAGAGACCGGCGGAATCAGAGCGTAAGCCAACAACATCCACCCGATGAAGGGAAGGGAAGGATTTCCAATCAGGGGATTCCTGCCGTAGAGACAAGCCCACACGTACCAAATCAGGATTGCCATTGCCCGGTCAAATTTTCCAACAATCAGGAATACGCTGAAGATTGCAGGCGCCAACAGGCAAGCCTGAATGAACACCGGAGAATCCCAGAGAAGAAATACATTCGGAAACAAATGGAACAGCGGACTCAACGCCCCCTGCGGCAGAACTCCCCGTGAAGAGAAGAGTTCCGTCCCCCACGGCAGCAGGCTCAGAAAGTGGTACAGCAGATAGAGGCCAAAGGTCACACGGAAAATAAGAAATTGACCACGGGTCCAGCCATTTTTCATTTGCATGACGGTTCATACTCCAATGGCAGTTCGCCCCCTTGCGTGCCGGGCGGCGTTTCAATGCGAATGCGCGGCATTCCGCGAATTTCCGCCACCGGAATCCCCAATTCCCGCAGGAGCGGCGCGTCTCCGCAAAGTGCGTAGCGCGAAACGGCCTCAAACATCGGACGCACGGAAGGATCGGATTGCAGCACTGGCCCATAGGCAAGCACCGCGCCGTAAACATTCCGCCGATTGTAAGGTCCCCGCAAGCCGGCAGTATTTTCGGGGCTGATTCTGGCGGAATGAAACGCACCAGACTTGTCCGTCCACTCCACAAAAAACCGGGAGGAATAAGTCTCCAGGCCGCGCACCGAAGAAAACACTTTTGGCGCGGGAGACGCCGCAGTTGCGGCCGCCACACCTTTCAACGCCCGTAGATGGAGCAGGTCCGCAGTCATCTGCAGCATGCCAAGAACTAGTAGCGCCATCACCGGTTTTCTCACGGTTGCAAATCCTCTATCTTCATCGCGTGAACGTCGCGCCCTATCAGCATTTCCCCGAACCGGAGTTCCTGGGCAGGTTCAAAGCCACACTGCGCATTCCACTCCCGAGGATTGCGGAAAGTACCGAAGAGCATGTCCCACACCGGCAGGTCGGAGTAGTTAAACGAATGGATGCCTTTTTCATGATGAATGCAGTGGCTTTCGGGCCGTTGAAAAATGAAGCCAAGCCAGTACGGCGTGCGAATGTTCCAGTGATAGACGAGTTCCGCGAGCCCACTCAGCAGGACGCCGCCCGCGGCCGCCGCGGGCCCCAGGCCCACGACGAGGTAAAGGATCGCGCTCGACAACGCACTGTCCGCCAGAATCTCAAATGGATGTTTATAGAAGCTTGTGATCACTTCAATACGTTGAGGGCTGTGGTGCACCTGGTGAAACCACCGCCACAGGAAATCGCTTTCGTGCCGCCAGCGATGCCACCAGTAGAAAAAGAAGGTAATGGCCAGGTAGCCGAAGATGGAGCCGCCGGCGACGCCAAGCGCATCGGCGCTCCAGGGCCTGTGCCGCAGCATCCAGCCGTTCCACGCAACGCCGGCAATCCACACCGCGCCCACCTGAAACCCGTTCAAAAGAAGCGCGCGTGCCCACCAGCCACGAACTTTTGGCCACTTGCGGCCGCCTCGCCGCGTTTCGACGATTATCATTGCCAGCGCAGACATCAACACCAGCAACGGAATCAGAATCACGTTCAGGATTCCTGCGATCCTCATCGAAATGTACCTCCTCGACGAACACCGTTTCCGGTAAGTGCCGGTGAAGTTTCACGCCGCCTTCAGCAGTTCATCAAAATTCACCGCAAAGATTTCCAACGCTTGCGAGCTGCGCTTCTTGTCGCCGCCCGAGAGGTAGTCCATCAACAATCCGACGACAGTGCTGACGGCGAGGGTGGCCAGGGCGCGGCGCTTGGGCAGCGATAAATGTGGGGGCAACACCACCGCCATCATCTCCACCCAGGTGCTGACTGCTCCCTCGAGATACCCGCCGTAGCGCGCGGGCTTCTGCAAAGCAAGTCCATGCACTTCAAAGAAGAGCCGCAAGTAGCGCTCGTGTTGTTTCGAGGTAGTCCAGCGCCAAAATGCTCGTATGATTTGCGATGCCGTGTGTCCGCGGCCATTTTCAACCATCGCGGCGAACGCCTTTTGCACGCGATCCCGCACCACAACCATTGCCTTGCTGACCAGGGATTCCTTGGAGCCGAAGTGATAAATCAGCAGCCGCGCTTTGCTGCCGACTTTGGCGGCGAGCGGCCGGAGCGAGATGTCGGCTACGCCGTGCCTGAGCATGTACTCGATGGTGGCATCGAGGAGAACTTCGCCGCGCGGAGAGTCCGCCTGTTTCATGTAACGACTGTTACATGGAACGACTGTTTCAGTCAAGACAAACGGAAAGCGAAACCCTGGCAGCCCCAAAAAGCGGAACCGGGCAAGGCGCGTTTTGGATTGCGCCTTGCCCGGTTCGTAACTCAAGAATCCGTTCCTTTACTTCCTTTACTTCCTTTACTTCCTTTACTTCCTCTACTTCACTCCTCCGAGCGCCGTCGCCACTTCCTTCACGTCCGGCACCACCGGAATATCGTAATCCTTCTTCCACGCCACGTTCCCGCCCTTATCGACAATGATGATCGATCTCCCCGTGATCCCTTTGTCTCCCATGTACATTCCATACTTTTCGCTCATCGCGCCCTTCGGATGAAAATCCGCCAGTAGTGAATACTTGATGCCCATCTTTTCCGCGTATGCCTTGTGCGACCACACGCTGTCCACGCTGACGCCCAGCACTTCCGCGTCCAGCGTATCGAAATTCCGCATGTCGTTCACGAAGCACGCGTGCTCGTTCGTGCAGGTCGGGCTCCAGTCCAGGGGGTAAAACACCAGCACTACTCTCTTCTTTCCAGCAAAGTCCGACAGCTTCACTTCCTTCTTGTTCTGGTCCTGCAGGGTGAAATCCGGCGCCTTCTCTCCAACAACAATGCTCATAATCACGTCCTCCAATACGGTTTTATGTTCCACCAGCATCTTACCGGATACCG
>DATLVJ010000810.1:0-5948 GCA_035577585.1 Candidatus Limnocylindrales bacterium | reverse complement strand
TCCAAACGTCAGCAACGGCAGTTGCACCGCCGAATTCGTCACCGAGAGCGCCGTCGCCATCGCCGCATGCACCCGCGCCACTTCCTCAATCATCAGCACATACGAAATCGTGTCCAGCCCCGCTCCGCCCCACTCCTCCGGCACCAGCATCCCGCAGCAACCCAGCAGCGCCAACTTCTCAATTGCCTCCAGCGGGAACTCCTCCGTCCTCTCCCACTCCTTCACATGCGGACGCACCTCCACCTCCATAAACGCCCGCACCGTCTCCTTGATCAATCTCTGATGATCGCTAAGCCCAAAATCCATCTCTCTGACTCTTTCTTTTCCGTCTCTGCGTTCTCTGCGCTCTCAGCGTACTCTGCGTTAAACTCTTTTCCTTTTTGCCCGATCTCGTTCACCCGTTTTTCCCGTCTTCAACAACTCTGCTTCTTTCTCATCCAGCAACCGATATCGTCCCCGCGGAATCCCCTCCACCGTCAACGCACCCAATCCCACCCGCATCACCTTCTCCACCGGATGGTGCTCCCGAAACATCAAGTTCCTCAGCTTCTCCAGCTTCGCGCCCTTCGCTCGCACCTCATACCAGTAATTCGCCACGTGCCCGCGGCTCGCATCCGGCTGCCGCAGCGTCTGCATCTTCACCCCAATCTCTTTCCCCAACCGGTCCAGATCCGAGAGCGTCAGCATCCCCTTGAGCTTTACGTGATAAATCTGCTCCAGCGAATCCCACTGCTTCAACATCTTCGCCGCCAGATCCCCGTCATTCGTCAAAAACACCAATCCGGTCGCCGAATACTCCAGATTCCCCACCGGATAAACCCGTTCCGGAAATCCCCGCAACAGATTCCGCAGATTCTTACGCCCCTCCGGATCCGCCAGCGATGAAACCACCTCCGCCGGTTTGTGCATCAGCATGTACACCACGCGCCGGTCCGATCCCTTGATCGTCCGCCCCGCCGCCACAATCTTGTCCTTCTCCGCATCCGCCTTGCTCCCCAGCTCCGTCACAACCTTCCCGTTCACCGCCACCTGCCCCGACAATATCAACTGCTCCGCATGCCTCCTCGAAGCAATCCCCGCCCGCGCAATTATCTTCTGCAATCGTTCCATCATGTCTCTGGATTCCTAACCGGCCGTCGGCCCAAAAAGTGGGTGCCGCACCCTGCGGTTTTCAGGGTGCGGGTTTTCTTCGCCCCTCTTATAGATTTGTAGCGGCCACCTTCAGGTGGCCCAGGCTTCGAGCACCCCTGCCTCTGTACCGGCCGCCTTCCGAGGTCAGCATTTGGAACTCCGGATGCACTCGCGGAGCGGGCGCTTTTTCCCCTTCAAAAAATTTCTTTGTCTTATTCCCCAGCCGCCGTCGTCTTCGCGTTCGGCGATGGCGGATCCTCATCCAACTCTCCCGACGGCATCCCCTCCGCCGTAGCCAGCGCCTCATGCTCCCGAAACTCTTCCGCCTCGCTCAACTCCTCCGAAACATGCGCAATCGCTTCCGCCGCCGATGCATGCCCATGTGGCACAGCCATTCCTGGCTGTGCTTCTGCGAAGGCCGCGTCCACTTCCGGATGCAACTCCGCCACCTGCTCCTCCGTCACATCCCCCGGCGCGATCCCCTCATCCGTCCCCAGCGCCTCGCGCGCCAACGCCTCAAACTCCTTCAAGCTCGGCAATTCATCCAGATCGCTCAACCCAAACCGCATCAGAAACTCTTTTGAAGTTTTATAAAGAATCGGCCGCCCCATCACCTCTTTACGCCCGGCCGTAGTAATCAGCTTCTTATCCAGCAAAGTCGAAATCACACCCGAAGTATTCACGCTTCGGATATCCGAAATCTCCGGCGCCGTCACCGGCTGTTTGTATGCAATCACCGCCAGCGTCTCCAGCGCCGGCATCGAAAGCCGCAAGGGAGGCCGCAGCGACTTGATGAACCGCCGCACCACATCATGGTGCTGCGGCTTCGTATACATTTTGTATCCGCCGGCCACCGCGCGAATCTCAACGCCGCGATCCTCGGCGGCGTACCCGGCCACCAGTTCATCCAACGCCGCTTGCACCGCCAACTTCTCTTCGCCCAGCGCCGAGCTCAACTGCTCAATCGTAGCCGGCTCGTCCGCGGCATAAATGATAGCTTCCAGTGCAGCCTTGCGTTCTTCATTAGTCATTTAAGCGCTCATTCACCATTTGCGGGGACACCAAATGATACACCATCTCTTTGTAGGGGCGGGGCTTGCCCCGCCCACTCTTCGCCTGAATTTGTAGCGGCCGCCTTCCGAGGCGGGCGCTTTTGTTCTCCAAATTTAGACCGCAATCTCCCTATCTCCCCGCCTTCCCCGCCAACAGCCCAATCAAAATCCTCTCGAATTTCGAATTATCCAGCTCCGTCTGCACATGCACCAACGCCTCGCCCATCCCCGGCCTTTCCTCTTCCGTCCAAACCAACGTATTCCCATACCCCGCCGTATGCGAAATATCCATGTCCATGTACAAACTCACTTCCTTCGTAATCACGCTCGGCTCCAGCCAGGCCACCGCCGCCAGTTCATCCCACAAATACTCCTCATCCGCATACTTCCCGATGTACGCCGCCGACGCCGTCCCCATCCCTGCAATCTTCTGTATCATCTCGTTCGTCATCCGCGTCTTCACCGAAATATCCACCGGCGTCACCGTAATCTTCTTCCACGGCGACCGCAGCACGATGTGCACGGCTTCCGGATCCCACCAGAAATTAAACTCCCTCCGGTTCTCCGTCTTCCACGCCAGAGGCACTTCCGGCGCGATGCTTCCGCCCATCACCACCAGTTCCTGCGCCAACTCCGCCACTTTTGGATCCAGCATCAGAGCCAGCGCAATGTTCGTCAGCGGCCCGCCCGCATAAATCGTCACCTCATGCGGATACTTGTGCACCATCCGGATAATGAAATGCGCCGCGTCCTCTTCCTCCGCCTTCCGCGTGGGATTTCCCTCCGGCAAATCCGGCACCTCGTACGGCCCGTGCACCTCGCGCACAAATTTTCCCGTTCCGTTCTTCGTCCACGCGCCCTGGTATCGCACCTTTCCATACAACCGCGACCACCGCGCTATCTCCTCCTTGCTGTTGATCAAGGGAAATATCGCCCCCGGGTACACCTTAATCTCCGGATGATTCGTCAACTCCAGCATCCGCAAAGTGTGCGCCACCTCTTCGTCCCGCCACTGGTCGCCGCTCACGATCGTCAACCCCAGCACTTCCGCTTGCGGCGCCTGAATCAACGCCAGCATCGACTGCTGGTCAGTCGTCGCCGGCCCCCGCGCGTCCTGGTCTACAATCACTTTCCGCTTCCCCTGCCCGTGAAGCGAACCCGCTCCTGCCAACACCAGAAAACAAAGAGCCACTGTCGCGCGCCGTATCATTTCATATCCCCCAGTTGAAAGAAAAAGTGGTGCAACTGAATTACTTAAAGGTCGAAAGAACAATGAGGCAAAAAAGAAGAACGGGAGGCTGCTGAATTCCGACCTGAACCTGACAACCGAACCCACGCAGCTTACTGTTTCTCTTCCCGCTCTTACAAGCAGAATCCAGCATCCGCCCAGCGCATTGCAATTCTCCACAGCCCGCACCAAGAATTCCTCTTGTATTCAATCGGTTTAATGTAAGCTAAGGGCGTCCGCGATTCCATCCGCGGCTACCTCTCCGACCGTGAGGCTTGCCTATGTCCCGGTTTCGCTCCGCACTATTCGTTTCGTTCACGCTCGTCCTCAGTTCGGTTTTCGCCGCAAACAGCCATGCCGATGATTCTCCCAACTCCCCAATTTTCCTTCACAGCAACTGGCGCCTCGAATCGTCCTGCAAACTCACCGCGAAAGCCGAAGCCCTCTCTCTTCCCGGCTTCGACGATTCCAAATGGCACCCCGCTCTCGTCCCCGGCACCGTCGTCGGCTCTCTCGTCGCCGACAAAACTCTCCCCGATAACAACTACGGCAAAAATCTCGCTTCGTTTCCCGGTGCTTTCAACGACAACAAACACCAGGCCGCCAATCTCGAGATGCCCGCGGGCAGCCCCTTCCGCTGTTCCCACTGGTTCCGCACCGAATTCGCCGCTCCCGCCGCATTCGCCAATCGCACCATCTGGCTCCACTTCCTCGGCATCAATTACCGCGCCAACATCTGGCTCAACGGCAAGCAACTCGCCGATCGCAACGACGTCGCCGGCGCCTATCGTGCCTACGAATTCTCCATCGGCGACTTATTGCACAGGGAAGGGAAGAACGCCCTGGCCGTCGAGGTTTTCGCCCCCGAAAAAAATGATCTCGGCCTGACCTGGGTCGACTGGAACCCCACTCCTCCCGACAAAGACACCGGCATCTGGCGCGAAGTTTTTCTCTCTTCCAGCGGTGATGTCACTTTGCGTCACCCTTTCGCCAACACAAAGCTCGACTCGGCTTACAAATCCGCCACACTCAGTCTTTCCGCTGAACTGCGCAACACCACCGACCATGCCGTCAAAGCCGCGCTCGTCGCCGATGTCGCCGATATCCACTTGGCCCAGCCCATCGAACTCGCCGCCAAAGAATCAAAAATAATCCGCTTCACCGCTGACCAATTCCCGCAACTCAAACTCGCCGAGCCGCATCTCTGGTGGCCCTATCAGATGGGCGAACCCTATCTCTACACCGCCAAATTCCGCGTCGACATTTCTGAATCCGTCTCCGATTCCGCTTCTGTCGACTTCGGCATTCGCGAAGTCACCTCAGAGCTCACAGAATCCGGCGGCCGCCTCTTCAAAGTAAACGGCAAGCGCGTCCTGATCCGCGGCGCTGCTTGGGCCCCCGATATGCTCCTTCGCTGGGACTCCAAAAAACTCGATGCCGACCTCGCGTACGTCCGCGGCATGGGCCTCAACACCATCCGCCTCGAAGGCAAAACCGATCGCGACGAATTCTTCGACAAAACCGACAAGCTCGGCATCCTCGTCATGCCCGGCTGGATCTGCTGCGACGCCTGGGAACACTGGAAAACCTGGACGCCCGAAACCAAAAAAATCGCCGCTGCTTCCATGGTCGAGCAAGCCTCCCGCCTCCGCAATCATCCCAGTGTCTTCGTCTGGCTCTACGGCAGCGACGGCCCTCCGCCCGCCGAAATCGAGAACATGTATCTCGACATCCTGAAGAATCTCGAGTGGCCGAATCCTACGGTCTCTTCCGCTTCCGAAACTCCCACCAAAGTCACCGGCAAATCCGGCGTCAAAATGACCGGCCCCTACGAATACGTCCCGCCCATGTACTGGCTCTCCGACAAAAAAGCCGGTGGTGCCTGGAGCTACAACACCGAAACCAGCCCCGGCCCCGCCATCCCCACCAAAGAAAGCCTCGCCAAATTTATTCCCAAGGAACATCTCTGGCCCATCGACGATTACTGGAATTTCCACGCCGGCGGCGAACGCTTCACCACCATCGACGTCTTCCGCGACGCCCTCGCCAAACGCTACGGTGCCCCCACCTCTCTCGACGACTTCGAGCGCAAAGCCCAGGCCATGGCCTACGACAACCAGCGCTCCATGTTCGAAGCCTACGCCCGCAACAAATACGTCTCCACCGGCGTCATCCAGTGGATGCTCAACAACGCCTGGCCCTCGCTCATCTGGCATCTCTACGACTACTATCTCGTCCCCGCCGGCGGCTACTTCGGCACCAAAAAAGCCCAGGAAATCGTGCACGTCCAATACGACTGGGACACCAATTCCGTCTCCGTCGTCAACGGCAAATACGAAGACCTCAAGGGCTACAAAGTCACCGCGAAGCTCTACAACATTGACGCCAAGGAAGCCGGTTCGCGCGACGCCACAATTGATCTTGCCGCCGATGCTGCCACCAAGGCCTTCGCGCTTCCAACGCCGACAAATCTCTCCACCACTTATTTCCTGAAACTCCAGCTCCACGATGCTACCGGCAATTTAGTCAGCGACAAC
>DATLVJ010000809.1:0-20061 GCA_035577585.1 Candidatus Limnocylindrales bacterium | reverse complement strand
ATCCTTGGAGGCGATGTGGTCCGCCTCGCGGTGGGCTTGCGTCGCAGTCCGAACCCGGCCGCAGTGCTGGCTGGGAACATGGCAGATCGGTTTATGGATGTTGCGGCTCAAGGTGGACTGGTTCTGGTTGGATTACTCCTGCTACCGGCTGCCCTGCCAGGTTCACTTCAGGGGCAAGCGCTGAAGGCGTTGTTCTATCTTGGCGCTGCCGTCGTTGCCATTGGCGCCTTCGGTTTGCTGCTCTACCGCCCGCTCCTGAAAGGGCGGTCGGTCCGTTTCCGGCGGCGGTTAGCGCGTCTGCGCTACGCATTGCGCAGTGTCTCGGGAGCGCCACACGTTCTACTGGGGGCCTGGGTGACGGGAACTGCCATCCAAACGGCATTCCTGGTGCTTACGGCGAAGTTGGCGGAAACTTGTGGATTGGTATTACCTCTTCGCGACTGGTTTTTTGCGTGGCCGCTTGCGAAGTTGGCAGCGGTGTTGCCACTCACGCAAGGGGGGATAGGAGTGCGAGAAGCGGCGTTAGTGGCGCTGCTGTCCCCATTTGGAGCAGCGCCGCATCTTGTGCTGGCCGCGGGACTGGTTTGGGAGGCGGTAGTAATTACCGGCGGCCTTGTATCGGGACTCGTGACATTTGTGCTGGGGCGGGAAAAATCTGCATACACGGCACACTGATCCGCAGGAATCACTAAATTTTCTTGACTTCGCCGTTTCACTACCAAATACTGTTATCCCTTCCGTAAGCAGCACGAAGCCACCAGCAGGTTAAATTTGCAGTGGAAATATTGCCCCGTTGGCGTGCCGCTCACCTGAACCGAATAGGATCCAAACCGGATGTGCCAGTGCACCGCTTGGCCCGCGCTTTCCTCTGTTGGCGGGAGAGATTCCGCGGTCCTGGTTGCGCAACTCCATTCCTGATTTGCAGTAAGTGAAATTAATAAGGTTGCCTATGGGCCCAGTGACAGTTGAAATCAAAAATTCCGCTTCTTCCATGAACGTGCTGCGTCTGCTTCTTCTGGAGGAAAACGCTTCGGACGCGGCGAGGATTCTGCGTGAACTGAAGAACGCCGGCCTGGAAGTTGCGCCAACGATTGCCGGGAACCAACTGGAATTCAAGAACGCACTTTACGCGGGCAAATTTGACGCGGTGGTCGCTGCATGGAGGCTTCCGGAAGGCGACGGCTTGGACGCCCTGCAAATTCTTCGGGCGAGCGGCCATGAAACTCCGTTTGTGCTGCTGACCACGGAATCAGAAGAGATGGCGGCGGAGAAGTGCATTCGAAGCGGCGCGCATGACTACGTCTTGAAAAATCGATTAGGCCGGCTGCCATTTGCATTGAAGCGGGCTATCCGCGCGAACGAGTTGCTGGAAGAAACGAAGCGCAATCGCACGTCTCCGCAGGAAAGCAACACCAATTCACGCGAACTGGTGGAGAATTCGGTATATGGAACATTTCTAGCGGGAACCGACGGAACGTTTCGCTCGGTCAATGAAACCCTGCTGAAGATTCTGGCCTGTTCCAGTTTTGCCGAGGTGCAGGTTTTGAACCTGGCGAACGACGTGTTTCGGTACGCCGAAACGTTCGCGAAACTTCTGGCCAATTCGCGGGAACACTCGATCGTCCATAATGCCGAGACGGAATGGCGGCGCCGCGACGGGGGATTCGTCTCTGTTCGGCTCCACGTACGCTGTGTTTTCAAGGCAGGTGTTCCCGATGGCCTGGAAGGGATCGTGGAAGACGTGACAGAAGTGCGGGCGCTGGAACGCCAACTGCAGCAGGCGCAAAAATTCGAAACAATCGGGCAACTTGCCGGCGGCATTGCGCACGACTTCAACAACGTACTGGGGGCGGTTCTCGGGTGGGCCGAAATCGGCTACGAGCAAAGCCGCGCACACCCGCAAATCGCGGAATATTTCGCGCACATTCGCCAGCAGACGGATCGCGCCGCCGCCCTGACGCGCGAGTTGCTGACCTTTGCCCGCCGCCAGCCGCTGCAGCCTCGGCCCGTTCAACTCAATCAGATCGTCCAGAGCCTGATGAGTTTTCTGGACAAGGTAATCGGAAAAGACATTGAGATAAAAGTGGTGGCGGCCGAGAATTTGCAATCCGTGAAAGCGGAGTCCGCGCAAATGGAGCAGGTGCTGATGAACCTCTGCCTGAACGCGCGCGACGCAATGCCCGACGGCGGCCTGCTGAAGATTGAAACGGAAATGATCCTTCTGGACGATTCCTTTTGCCATTTTTATCCCGGAGTGGCCCCGGGAACCTACGTGGTGCTTTCCGTATCCGATACCGGCGTGGGAATGAGTCCGGAAGTGCGCGATCACATCTTTGAACCTTTTTTCACGACGAAGGAACGCGGCAAGGGATCGGGGATGGGGCTGGCCACGGTCTATGGAATCGTCAGGCAGCATGGCGGACTCATCCACGTTTACAGCGAACCGGGACAGGGCACGCTGTTCCATATATATCTGCCGGTGATGGAGAGCGCCGCCAATGATCCCGCGCGGGAAATCGCGAACGTCAGCACACCGAAGAATCTGCAGGGCACGGAAACTATCCTCCTGGCCGAGGATCATGACTCCATCCGGGAACTAACGCGGCAATCGCTGACCCGGCTCGGTTATCAGGTGCTGGCGGCCGCGGATGGACGCCAGGCGCTTCGCTTGGCGGAACTGGAACGTCCGGACCTTGCGGTACTGGACGTAGTGATGCCCCACATGGGCGGGGCCGCGACCGCAGCACAACTCCTGCAGAGCATGCCCGGATTGCCAATTCTCTTCACCAGCGGATTCTCCGAGAACGCGAACAACGCCGTAGCTCTGGTGCCGGGATCACACTATCTGCAGAAACCGTATGGCCCGACGTCCCTCGCCAGCACGATCCGGGAAATCCTGGATGACTGATTGGGAGCGATAAATCTCCCGCGTCCAATGGATGATTGCTAAGTATCGTCCTTTTTTGATTGACACTCACTGCGTCCGGTGTTAGAAAACCCGAAAGACAAGCCCTCTGGTGGTGAGTCTCTTTCGCGATGGCAGTCGCGAACCGCGAGTGAGATGCAGGCCTGCCTGGCAGGGCAGGCGCTGCGATTCCCCCAAAGGGTTCGAACAGTAACACCCCCCACCCCGGGAGGCGAAAAATGAGTGTTTTCGCCTCCTTTTTATTTTTCCACCGCCACTTTCTTTATAATTGAATTCGATGCGCGTCAGGACGCTCCCTTTTCATGGCTGACCCGGCTGCTCCGCTACTGGAGTTGCGAAACGTTTCCGTCGTGCGGGGAGACAATCTGGCGCTCGACCGGGTGTCGCTGCGGATTGAGCAGGGAGAGCATCTCTGCATCCTGGGCCCCAACGGCTGCGGCAAATCCACGCTGATCAAGACGCTGACGCGCGAATGCTACCCCATCGCAAGCGAGGATTCCTCGATGCGTATCTTGGGTAAAGACCGCTGGAATGTTTTCGAATTGCGCTCGCTGCTGGGAATCGTTTCTCCCGATCTGCTCGCGGCGTGTACCACGGAGGCAACCGGGCTGGATGTGGTTCTCTCCGGCTTTTTCAGCAGCACGCGCATTTTCCCCAATCACCAGCCGCGAACGGAACATCGGCTGCGCGCGGAGGCAGCGCTGGCGCGGCTCGGAATCGGGCAACTGGCAAAGCGGCCGCTGGCGGAAATGTCGTCGGGCGAGGCCAAGCGCACGCTGATCGCGCGAGCCCTGGTGCATGACCCGCAGACTTTGCTCTTCGACGAACCTGGGAATGCGCTGGATATCGCCGGACAGGTGGGACTGAGAGACACCATGCGAGAGCTATCGCGTGCCGGGCTGGGGATTCTGCTGGTGACCCATCACGTATCGGAAATTATTCCGGAGATTGAACGGGTGGTGCTGCTGCAGAGCGGGCGGGTTCTTGCCGATGGCGCGAAGGAAAAAGTGCTCACGGATGAAACACTATCCCGCCTCTTCGGCATTTCAGTGCGGATGTTTCGGGAAGACGGATATTTTTATTTGCACGCCTGAGGGCCCGGAATAAGTTATTTCCCGGCCATTCCCTCGGCAATGTTTCCAATGACCGGCAGCATGAACTTTTCATGCTGATAGGCCTTATACATCAGAAAAATCCAGAAACCGAAGATGAGGATTCCGAGAAGGGGATAAGCGGCGATCCCCAGAAATCCCAGGTGCAGGAAGTGCAGCATCACGAAGGAAAATGCCACGGCGAAATAAACAACAACTACGGCGATGTTGTATCCGATCGCTTGCACCGCATGAAAACGCACGAAAGGACGCTTGTCGATCAAGAGGAAGATCAACCCCGAAAGCCATCCGGCAACGTAACAAAGCAAGCCAGCGATGTTTTCCTCAATGCCTTCGGTCGGGAAAGCGGCCGGCGCGGCGGCAGGCACTGCGGCTGCGTTCTGGTTTGCGCCGCACTTGGGGCAGAAGGAAGAGGCGCCGATATCCTGACCGCATGATTTGCAGAAAGCCACGGGTAGTACCTCCGCAAGTTAAGGTTGGCGGGAGCGTAACAAAGGCAGCATGGCAGCGCAATGGCTTTTCCAGCTGTTGACCCGCAAGGGAAATGCTTTGTCAGGCAGGAGGTTTCGGCAGAGGAAAATCTTCTCCTGCCGCGGAGGCGGTGGGGAAGATGCCGATCACTTTGTCGACCCTGGTCAGCTTAAGGCTGGATTCGATCATGCCGTTGCAGCCGGCGAGGCGGAGCATGCCGCCGGCTTGCTTGAGCTTGGAGTAACAGCGCACCACGGTGCCGATGGCCGCGCTGTCAATGTGCGTGATGCCGGTGAGATCGAAGATCGCGCGGGTCTGGTTGCCGCGGAGAAGATCCTCTACTTCGTGCTCCACGCGGCGGCAATCCGGGCCAGTGTGAATGCTTCCGCGCAAGGTCAAGACCGCGATGCCGTCTTTCAGTTGGCCCTTGGTGATTTCCAAAATCACGATTTCGACTCCCTCCGAACGGAAAACTAAAGTTGTTCCGCAAAACCGGGCCTGACGCTCAGGAGGAGACCGGCGGCTCCTCACCTTCATAGGGGAACTGGCGAATCAAGCGCACACAATCTATCAGGGCGTTGAAAACAGTGTTTCCCCAGCCGCAGGGGACGAACGAAGCGGTCTTTTGGTTCACCGGCTTGTCCGCCTCGGCGAAAAAGCGCAACCGCTGGCCAGGAGGCGGAGCGGCAAATTCCTTAACCGTGATCCGAAACGGGATGTCGCCGCCGGCCTGGCGCTTCATGATCGAAAAAAAATGCAGTTGGGCAAGCTGCTCTGCCGGATTTTCCTGCGCAAATTGCCAATCGCTCATCCGTCGGATCCTCGGGTGGGATAACTCTCCGGCTCAGGAGGCAGTCAGAGTGTGGCGATGTTAGGCCAGCGCCCGGAGTAAGTCAACGCGCGGCGAATGATCGCGGGTCTTCAGCGGCGTCGGGAAGTTCTGGAAGTAGTGGGGGATTTCTTCCTTCGCGCCGGAGCCTCACCATTCAGCGCGAGTTCATTCTCAATGGCTTCGGCGGCTTCCGAAGAAAGGCCCACAAATTCGACGCCGATGCCGACGCCGGGGAGGCAGTAGCGGACTTCGCAGCGCGTGCGGACTTCCGCCCCGGTAACTGCCAGGCGGAACTTAAGGTTGAGGACCGTGCCTTCAGGAAAGCTCCCCATGGCGGTGATGAACATTCCCGTGGAGCTGAGATCCGGCGCCTTGATTCGGATAAGTTCGTCATGGCCTTCGCGAGAGAGGCTGATTTCGCGGACACAATGGACACGCGCGGCGCGGCGCACTCCCTGGAAAGCATCGATCAAAATGTCCTTGGGGCTCATTCCAGCACCACCTCTTTGGCGTGGTCACGCCTGGGCGACGAATTCAGGCCCCAAACGTCGTGCTTGGTGCCGCAGTAGGGGCAGAAGACAAAGCTCGCAGCCAGGTCGCGTCCGCACGCGGAACAAACGGCGGAGGAACTTTGCGAAAGGGTCACCACCCGCTGCACCTCTTCGAGCGTTGTCAAACCTTCGCGCACCAGATCCAGAGCGTATTCCTGCATGAACTTGATGCCATTGTGGCGTGCGAGCGTGCGCATCTCATCGTTCCGATTGCCGGAGCGCGCGGCCTGGCGAATGGCGTCGTTGAAGCGAAGTAGTTCATATATGCCGACACGTCCGCGATAGCCCGTGGAATCGCAAGCTTCACATCCGTTGGGGACGTTCTGAATATCGGGCGGCTCCATCATGCCTGCGGCCATCACCGCGTTGATGTAGTCCGTTGTGGGCGGCGAAGAATAGTGGCAGGTGCACAGACGCCGGATCAGCCGTTGCGCAAGGATCGCCGTGACGGCGGCCCCAATCTGAAATCCGGGGATGCCAATGTCGAGGAGCCGCGTAACCGCGGAGATGCTGTCATTGGTATGCAAGGTTGAAAGAACCAGATGACCGGTCTGAGCGGCCTTGATCGCGATTTCCGCGGTTTCCTGGTCGCGAATTTCGCCAATCATCACCACGTCCGGGTCCTGACGCAAAACTGAGCGCAAGGTGGAGGCGAACGTGAGCCCGGCCTTTACGTTCACCTGCACCTGGTTGAGGCCGGGAAGCGTGTATTCGATGGGGTCTTCGACAGTGACGACATTGACGGAGGGCTGACGGATCAACTGAAGGGCGGAGTAGAGGGTCGTACTCTTCCCGGAGCCCGTCGGGCCGGTCACCAACAACATGCCCTGGGGCAGGCGGACAATTTCCTTCAGCGCGTCTGCCAATTCGACGGGGATGCCAAGCCCGTTGAAATCCTGATTAGGAGCGCTGGCTTCCAGAAGCCGGAGCACCACTTTTTCGCCATATTGTGTTGGCAGCGTCGAAACGCGAAGATCGATGCGCCGGGCGTTGATTTTCACAACGAATCGGCCGTCCTGCGGATTCCGGCGCTCAGCGATGTCCATGTCGGAGAGGATTTTGAGGCGGGAAACAACCTGATTCTGGAGCGCACGAGGGATACGCCGGATCTCCCGCAGGATGCCGTCGATTCGGAACCGGACAGAAGTCTCCCCGGCCTGCGGTTCGATGTGAACATCGCTGGCCAGCTTGGCGGCTGCTGCCCGGATGATCTGCGCCACCAGATGAACCGCGGGTGTGGTACGGGATTTTTGGTGCAGCTCCTGCTGCATCTCGCGCATCGCTTCGACGTTGCGCTGCTGAGAACTGGACGAGATGAACTCCATCCCCGTCAAATCGTCGGCGACTTGCACCGTCTCCGCCGAAACGCCTTGGGCGGGGTATAAGCGCTCAACGGCCGCAGCGATCTCCTCGTGGAAAGAGAACCGAGGAACGATTTTCATTCCAGTTTTGAACTGGAGCTCATCGAGGATCTGGACGTTCTGGGGCTTGGCCATCGCGACGATGAGAGACTTCCCATCGACCTTTACGGGGACACATAGATCGTGCCTGGCTATCGCGGCGGGAATAAGGCGTAAAGCTTCGGGGGATGGGTCGATCGCGGAACAGTCTTGATATGGAACACCCGCCACTTCTGTAATTGCGGCGAGAAGATCCTGCTTTGCGACCAACTTGCGTTCCAGCAAGAGTTCGCCGAGGTGAATGACCCGGCCCTGCTGATCGAGCAAGGCTTTTTTCAGGTCGGCGGCGGAAATCTGGCCGCGCTCGTAGAGGACTTCCCCTAACCGCTTCTTTTTCATTTTCAGAGTGTCCTTCCTGTGGGCGCACAAGCCTCCACAGGACAGGCGGTAAAACGGAAGGGGGGTACCTGCAATAAATAATAAGCACGAGTGGTTCCGTAATGGGGGAATTTTTGCCTGATAGGTGTTTTCTCGTGTATGGGCTGGCGGTCCCGGGCATGCCAGAGGGTGGGCGAATAGTCTCTGCTCCACTCTCGTCTGCGCCCGTTCAGAAGGAGCCTGTGATGGCCTGGACCAGTAGTAGTGTTGCGATTCCCGCTAAGCCGATGTAAATGTACTTGAAGAATCCTTCGCCCTGCAGCCGGTTATTGAGCACTCTGCCCAGATACACCCCCAGAAAAGTGACTGGCAGCGAGTAGAGGTAGTATCTGGTAACCGTCGAGGTCCACAAGCCGGCCAGCCAGTAACCGCCCATGCCGATGAGGCTGGCGGGCAGAAAATAACCTTGCAGGGTGGCGCGGAAGTGCTGGGCGGTCCACCTGCGCATGGCCCCATAAATGACGAGGGGCGGGCCGTTCATTCCAAAGGCCCCACCCAGGATGCCCGCCAGAAATCCGCAGATCAGCAGCCAGCCGCGGCTCTCCTGCTTCAGTTGCGGCGCGGAACGGGCGAGCAACGAGTAGAGACAAAACGCGATGAGGAGCAATGCCAGCGCGGCCTTCACTCCCCGCTGATGACTGTTCACCAGAAGCAGCAACCCCAAAGGAATACCAGGCAAGGTGGAAAGAACCAGCCAGCTTGCGCTACGGATATGGATATGTTTCCAATCCTGAACGACGACGATGGCGGCAACCGTAATGGAGACCAGCACGGCAAGCGGAGCGGCCACTGGGAGTGGAACCCAGAAAGCGAGCAACGGAACCGCCACTAGCGCCTCACCGAACCCGAAGGCCGACCGGATAACCGTGGCGAGTAGAATGACGCATAAAACAAATAAAAGCGTGAATTCGATGGACGGCTCCGGACCAGGGAAATGACGATGGTACTTCCTAAGAATACCTGTTAAAGATGGGGTTGAAAGGGGAGGAATCCATGGCGGCCAGATTCTCCGGATTGGTTTTGCAGGCGTTGGCCGGAATCCTTTTCACCGGGGCCGCCGCCGCGCAGGGCACAGTCTGGCGGATCGATTCGGGGCAATCGACGGCGCGGCTTTATGTCACCTCCTCGAGTCGGCACGACGCCAGATTCAACGTGGGGGTCGCGCGCCTCAGCGGAACTGTCCTCCAGAACGCCGGCGCCTTCTTGCCCGGCACCGTTGCATTCCAGATCTATCCCGCGGACCGTGGTGGCAAGCCCCTTAGACCACAAAGCCCGGGTGGCGTTTCGCCGGCTGGAGTTCGGCCGAACTCTACCACGCTGGCGTTCCGATCAAAATTCGTTGAATTACTGGACGAAAAAACTGTTCTGGTCCGAGGCGACCTCACGGCAACGTACGTTTCGCAGAGCATGGAATATGATCCCTCGAAAGGCTCTTCCGGACCCACGTTTGGCCCTCCGGTAACTCACTCCGTGAAGAGGAACGTTGGTTTTGTGTTCCGGTCGGCCACACCGGCGGTGAAGCGCGGGGCAAAACGCGGGGCTGTCGAGTGGTCCGCTTCAAGCATTATCCCGAGCGACCTGTTCCCTGAACTCTGGAACGCTGTGGTAACCACGGATTGGCCTGCATTTCTTGTGGACGAACAATGTAAGACGCCTTCCAATGCCAGCGAAGAGTTTTCCGGGCCGGCTTGCACAGGAAAAGTGATCGAGCCGGAACCCCGCACGGACCTTGATTGCAATATGCCCGCTTCGGTCGGTGAGGATTTTTCCGGCATCACTTGCAGCGGTACGCCCTTGACGGCGGCTCCGAAACCCGAAGGGCGGCGCCGCTCGGGAAGTGGCCGCTCGGCTCAAGGGTCATCGGGGAATCCTGCCAATGAAATCGAAATCGAGCTGGTGATTCGCTTGGAGAGACTGAATCCCGCGCCGCAAAAACCGCCGGCGGGCCCAGGCGACCCCACGGCCCGCCGGTACTTCGGGAATTCACCTGGAGTAAGTCCTGCCTGAATTGCAGAACTAAGCTTACAAACATTGTGTGACAAATGCGGTCAGGAATTGGTGGTCGTGGCGAAGGCCAGCGTGAGCAGGGTTTTCTGCTCCAATTCGTGGGCCTTGGCGGAGCCGGTGGCCGGGCTGGCGCTGGCGGAGCGCTTCACGGAACGCAGGCGAAGATTCTTGGCCTGCGCAATGCGTTCGAGGCGCGGCAGAACATAAAAGAGCGCGCCCATGTTGGCAGGCTCTTCCTGGACCCAGACGATTTCGCGGACGTTCGGATGTGCATCCACGGCGGCGGCGATTTCCGCCTTCGGCAGCGGGTAGAGCTGGTCGAGGAAAAAGATCGCGGTGTTCGTATCTTTGCGGCGGCGGCGTTCGGCGCGGAGTTCGTGGCCGACCTTGCCGCTGGCGATCAGGATGCTGTGGGCGTCAGTGACTTCGGTGTCTGGCACAAGAGTAAGGAAGCGCGGACGCGAAAAATCAGCAAGCGGCGAAGCGGCGTCTGGATGGCGCAGCATGCTCTTCGGCGTGAACACAATCAGCGGTTTCCGCCACGGACGGCGCGCCTGGCGGCGCAGCAGATGGAAATACTGCGCGGCCGTGGAGGGCTGGCAGATGTTCATGTTGCCTTCGGCGGCCAGTTGCATGAAGCGTTCGATGCGCGCGCTTGAATGTTCCGGGCCCTGGCCTTCATAGCCGTGAGGCAGCAACAGCGCCAGGCCGGTTGGCAGCCCCCATTTGTCTTCGCTGGCGCTGAGGAATTGGTCGATGATCACCTGCGCGCCGTTCGCGAAATCGCCAAACTGGGCTTCCCAGAGAATCAGCGCCTCGGGGTAATCGCGTGAAAAGCCGTATTCGAATCCCAGGCAGCCGCCTTCGGAGAGCGAAGAGTTGTGAATCTCACAGAAAGCTTGGTCGGGCGCGAGATGGCCGAGCGGCAGATACTCCTCTTCCGTTTGCGTGTCCACCAGAACAGCGTGCCGCTGGTTGAAGGTGCCGCGCTGGGAATCCTGGCCGGTGAGGCGCACCGGATTGCCTTCGAGAACCAGCGAGCCGTAAGCAAGCAACTCCGCGAAACCGTAATCAATGGCCCGTTTGCCGTTGCCCATCTCCGCGCGCTGCTCCAGCAGCTTTACAATTTTCGGGTGGACGTGAAACCCGGCGGGAGTGCGAACCAGGCCTTCCGTGATTTTGGCCAGTGTCTCGGCGGAGAGGCCGGTGTCCACCTCATACTTGGGGTCGTATTTGCCGAAATTATAAGGCGTCCAGTAATCCGGCAGTTTGCGAAGGTGGGGAATTTTCGTCACCTTCCGCGCCAGATGCTGCGCCTCTTCGTATTCCTTCTTGATGGAATCGGCAATCGCCTCCGCGGCGATGCCGGTCTGCTCGGCATAAATTTTCCAGAGCGGTGAATGGCTCTTGATGCGCTCGTAGAGGCGCGGCTGGGTGATCGTGGGATCGTCCACTTCGCTGTGCCCGTGGCGGCGATAGCCGACAAGATCCACAACCATATCGGAATTAAATTCCGCGCGATATTCCGCGGCGATGCGCCCGATGCGCACAACGGCGCCGGGATCTTCCGCGTTGACGTGGAAGATGGGCACGCTCTGGCGGCGCGCGATGCTGGAGGCGAAACGCGAAGAGTGCTCCTGCGGGGGCCGTGTTGTGAAGCCAATCAGATTATTGACGACGATGTGGATGCTGCCGCCGACGGTGTAGGCGGCGAGGTCAGCAAGGTTCAGCGTTTCCGCCCAGATGCCTTGCCCGGCAAAAGCCGCATCGCCGTGCATCACGATCGTCCAGACCTTATTGAGCATGGGCTTGGAGCGGTTGAGTTCGGCACCCTTGGCGCCGTGGCGAGTCAATTTGGCGCGCGCGCGGCCCATGGCGACGGGGTCCACAGCTTCGAGGTGGCTGGGATTTGAAACCAGATGAATGTTGATTTTTTTGCCCGCGGAGGTCGTATAGACCCCGGTAGCACCGACGTGATATTTCACGTCTCCCGCTCCCAGCACGCTGCGCGGGTCAACGTCTTCGAAGCCGGCCACGACTTCGTGCGGCGTCTTGCATGCGATATGGGTCATCACATTCAGGCGGCCACGGTGACTCATGGCCATCAGTGAGTCGACAGCGCCGAAATCCCCGGCCGCTTCGAGAATCGAATCGAGCAAAGGAATCAGCGAGGTATTGCCCTCGAGGGAAAAGCGCTTGCTGCCCAGGTAGCGGCTCTGCAAAACCTGCTCGAACAGATCGGCTCGGATCAACCTCTCCAGAATTTTTTCCTGGTTCACTTCGAATTCCGGGCCTTCCATCCGTTCGGCAATCCAGCGGCGGCGCTCGGGTTCCGGCAAGTGTTCAAATTCCACGCCGATGTTGCCGCAATAATAGCGACGCGCTTCTTCGGCAAATTCTCCGGAGAGTCCCTGCAAGTCTGGAAATTTCATGGGGGCAAAGAAGCCCAGGGGATCAAGTGTGGATTCGTAAAACCCCCAGCGGCGGAACAGCGAAAAAATGCGCTCGCGCTCGGCGTGGGAGTTGCCGTTCGGGGATGCGGATTTCCGGGAAGTCTTCGCGGATTTGTCAGGGACGAGTGTTGTACGGTTGGCCATGGGGTCGGTTCTACAGACCTACTATTTTGCCACAAGAGCGCGGCTCAACCGAAATTTGGGTTGCCGTTTAAACACGAGGGAGCACACCGGGTGCCACCTAAGCACCTTTCGCTGCATCAGAATAGAGACACCTTGGAAAGACAGATAGAATCTAGGGGTTACCAGCAGTACAGTTCTCGGGTAAAATAAGAGCTTCGGGGGCTGGGGTTCCCGCATCGTAGCGTTTAGGCCTAGTCGAAATTTTCATCAGGGGAAAGAATGCCTGTACCAATATCCCAAGCGTGGACGGTAGCGAGTTACGTCCTCAAACAAAAGATTCAGGGGCGGAAGCAGTATCCGCTGGTATTGATGCTGGAGCCGCTCTACAAGTGCAACCTGGCTTGCGCGGGCTGCGGAAAAATTCAGTATCCCGCTCATGTGTTGAAACAAGAGCTCTCGCCCGAAGAATGCTTCAAGGCGGTGGATGAGTGCGGCGCGCCGATGGTGTCCATCCCCGGCGGCGAACCGCTGATGCACTCGCAGATCGAAAAGATCGTGGAAGGCCTGGTGGCTCGCAAGAAGTACATCTACCTCTGCACCAACGCCCTGCTGCTGAAAGAAAAGCTGCACCTTTTCAAGCCCAGCAAGTACCTGACGTTTTCCGTTCACATTGACGGGCAGAAAGAGCACCACGACTTCTCCGTATGCCGCGAAGGTGGATTTGAACTGGCGATCGAGGGAGTCCGTGAAGCACTGAAGCAGGGCTTCCGCGTGACCACGAATACCACGTTATTCGACGGCGCCGACCCGAACAGCGTGCGCGCCTTCTTCGACGAAATGATGGCGCTCGGCGTCGAAGGCATGATGCTTTCGCCCGGCTACTCTTACGATAAAGCGCCGGACCAGAAGCATTTCCTGGGCCGCGCCAGAACGCGCCGCCTCTTTCGCGCGATCCTCTCCAACCGCAAGCCCACCTGGCGATTTAACCAGTCCATGCTGTTCCTGGAATTCCTGATGGGCAAGCGGGATTTCCGCTGCACGCCCTGGGGAATGCCGACCTATTCGATCTTTGGCTGGCAGAAGCCTTGCTACCTGTTGCAGGACGGCTACGCCGAAACATTCAATGAACTGATGACCACCACCGAGTGGGACAATTTCGGGACCGAATCCGGCAACCCCAAGTGCGCCAACTGCATGGTCCACAGCGGATACGAAGCTTCCGGCGTGGATTATACCTTCGGCTCGCTGAAGGGCTTGTTTGCGGCGGCCAAGGCAACTCTCTTCACCAAAAACGAAGACGACGAAGCCTTCCGTATGCTCAATGAACCGGTACGGCCGGTACACTCTTACAATCCCCTGGTGCAAATCGAATCCCCCAGCAACAAGCTTGAAGAGACCCGCGCATGACGGGTCCGCGCCACGCCGACCGCCCGGAGCACACGCTGCACCCAGATCAACTGGAAGTTGCCCCTGGCACTCAACACGAAGGCCTGCAAGGCTGGATTCCGGAATTGGCCAACGAGGACGATCTTCGCGAAGCCCTCGAAAAGGCCTTCGACTACCGCGGTGATGTAACGATTACACGCAAGGATGGCAGCAAACTCGAAGGCTACATCTTTGATCGAGTGACCGGCGCCACTCTTGGCAATTCTTTTGTGCGGCTGTTGCCAAAAGATTCCAATCAACGCACAAAAATCGCATATTCGGAGATCGCTGCGCTGTCCTTTTCAGGGCGCGACACCGCTGCGGGCAAGAGTTGGGAAGCCTGGGTGAAGAAGTATTGGGAAAAAAAGAGCGCGGGTGAAGGACAGGCTAGCCTCCAACCGGAGTCTCTGGAAGAGTAGCTTGGCTACTTCAACGTGGCGAGAAGGCCACCCTAATAGCCTAAAACACGAAAAATCATAGAGTTACAAATTGCCGGAGCGAGGGGTGTGTCCAAATCCCCTGTGGACAATAAGCCCTTTCCTGTGATAGGCTTACGTATAGCGTTTGTTGCTCTTGTATTACCTTTTGACTCGTTCAGGGGGCTGCGACAACAAATATCGCAGCCTTTTTTTGTCGGGCTGGAGGACGTCTCGGAGCTTGGGAGACCAGACCCCGCGACCAAGAGAGGCAAAGCAATTTCAACATTGAGGTAGTGCAGTGAAGGAACAAGGAACAGTGAAGTGGTTCAATGCTTCGAAGGGCTACGGGTTCATCCAACGCCAGACCGGGGAAGATGTTTTCGTCCACTTCTCCGCTATTCAGATGGATGGGTACAAGGCCCTGAATGAAGGCCAGGCGGTGGAATTCGAAGTAAAGAAGGGCCCGAAGGGCCTTCAGGCAGAGAACGTCACAAGCCTCTAGCCTGTAGAGATGCGAGAGGCTCTCGAGGGGTCGGGAGCCTCTCACTTTCGAGAAAGCGAACGGATTTCCAAAAATAGCGTGTGCGGTCTAAGGAGGCAGTTGTGCAAGTAATGCAGGAAGGACAAACCATCAAGCACGAGCAGTACGGACTGGGCATCGTCACGGCCTCGGATCCGGAACGCACGGCGATTGATTTCGACGATCACGGGCCCAAGCTTTTCGTGACGAGTATCTTCGTGGCCGAACTTATCGGCGAAGCGCCGGCAACCCCGCCCAAAACTAAGCGCCGTCGTAAAGCATCCACCGCCGCAAAAGCCACCAAGAAAGCCGCCGCAGCTGCAGCAGCCGCCAAGTAAACAGAGAATTCCCGTAGGACAACACCCGGTAGATGCGCCAGAAATGGCGCAGGGGTGTGTCTGGACGCACCCGCACAATCCGGCGGCTGCAGGCAGAACGAATCTGGATGGTTTGGGTGACAGCCTAACGGATGGCGGATTCGGCCTGGTCGAAGGCGTGATAGGAAGAACGAACCAGGGGGCCGGATTCCACGTGCTTGAAACCCATTTTTTCGCCCCGAACTTTATACTCGGCAAATTCGTCCGGGTGGACAAAGCGGATTACCGGCAAATGTTCGCGTGTGGGCTGAAGGTATTGGCCGAGCGTCAGAATATCCGTGCCTTGATCTGCCAGATCCTGCATGGTCGCCAGCACTTCTTCTTTTTCTTCGCCCAAGCCAAGCATCATCCCCGTTTTGGTGGGCACATCCGCATGCATTTGCTTGGCGCGGCGGAGCAGTTCCAGCGACCGCTCGTATTGAGCGCCTTTGCGCACCTGGCGGTAAAGGCGTGGCACCGTTTCCGTGTTGTGATTCAGAATGTCCGGCTTGACGGCCAGAACAACATTGAGCGCGTGCCAGTCGCCGCGAAAATCGGGGATCAGCACTTCCACCTTGCAGTCAGGTACGCGCTTGCGGATTTCTTGAATCGTGCGGGCGAAGATGTGCGCGCCGCCGTCGGGTTGATCGTCGCGATTCACGCTGGTGACCACGGCATACCGCAGGCCCATCGAAGCCACAGCCTCAGCGACGCGGAGTGGCTCTTCCTCGTCTGGAGGGCCGACCGGCTTGCCCGAGGGCACGGCACAGAAGCCGCAGGCCCGCGTACAGATGTCGCCCAAGATCATGAATGTGGCGGTTCCGTGCTCCCAGCATTCGCCCATGTTCGGGCAGCGCGCGGATTCGCAGACGGTGTGAAGATCCAGAGTGCGCATGATGCGCTTCAGATTCTGGTAGCGTTCGCCGCCAAAGAACTTCACGCGCAGCCAGTCCGGCCGCGGATGGGCGTTGGGTGCGGGCAGGTGCGGAGTGGCGCTGTTCGAGATGATGTTAAAGGGAGATGCCATGTCGCTGGTCCAGAACCTATAGTTTACGGGAAAAACGTCTGGTAACAAACTCCCGGGACATCTGGTGGCGTGTCAGATTGAGTAATCGCTGCCATGAATCAG
This sequence comes from Candidatus Limnocylindrales bacterium, assembly GCA_035577585.1. GTDB lineage: Bacteria > Acidobacteriota > Terriglobia > Acidiferrales > UBA7541 > Acidiferrum. Next base: position 3,899 of record DATLVJ010000809.1, on the reverse strand, counting down.
TGAACCTTGCGGGGACGGCAAAGCGCTAACGGGCTTTCTTTAAGACACGAGCAACCAGTTCGTCCAATCTCGAAAGCAAGAGCTTCAGAATGGGGGACTGGTTCGACTTTCTATAGCCAAGGACCAGATCAACAGTTGGCGTGTCTCCCTTCAGTGGGCGACTGGTTACAGAGGACGGCAGAAAGTTCTGTGCGTATGCAGGTAACAACCCTACGCCGCGTGTCGACATTATCAAGGAAATTCCCATCGTGACGTTGTCTGCCTCGTGAGCAGCCGTGATGCCGGTTTCGGAGCGCTTGAGGTAATCGTCGATGACCGCACGCAGCACAGGAGCTGTGTCTGACACGGTCACGAATGTCTGGCCGACGAGATCCGTTGGACTGATGGCCTTGAGTGCAGCGAGGCGGTGGTCACCAGGCAAGACCACCACCAAAGGCTCCTTGACGACAAGCTCATACGCCAATTCCGGCGCGCTTTCTTCCCGTCGAAGAAACGCGGCATCAACCTTCCCTTTCGTGAGCGCGTCAGCGAGGCGTGGGGAGTAGTTGCTGGAGATCACCACATCCACGTTCGGCAATTCGTCGCGCAAGGCCTGAAGAGCTTCCGGCATCCACGTCAGTTCATGCCCGGTTAGAAAACCCATCACAAAGCTTGGCTTCGCAGGATGGGCGACGCGGCGGGCTGCTTCCCCAGCAGCTTCCGCCTGAGCCAGCGCCATACGTGCGTGTTCCAGAAAAGCTCGGCCCGCAGGAGTCAATTCAATTCCGCGAACGCTGCGCGTCAGCAGTTGGGTGCCGACCTCAACTTCCAGATCCCGGATCTGGCGGCTGAGAGACGGCTGGGAGGTGTGCAGATTCTCCTCCGCCGCAACGGTGAGGCTTCCTGCGTCAGCGACCGCAACGAAATAGCGAAGATGCCGTAGTTCCATCAGCCACTCCATGCCTGCCGGGCATGACCGACGACCTAGAAAGTCTACACCACTCCGCAAAAGCTCCGCATCAGATTGGTCGAAGCAAGCGTGACCAGCTGGCCGGAAGCTCTGGCCATGCTCAGCACGCAGGACCATCTGGCCTGTGGGGAGAAGTTCTGAGAGAAGGAGAAAGAGTATGTCCAAAAAACTTGAAGGGAAGATCGCACTCATTACGGGCGGCTCGCGCGGCATTGGTGCTGCAATCGCCAAGCGCCTGGCTCTCGACGGAGCGACGATAGCCATCACCTACGCGAAGGACGCCAACGCGGCTTCCGCAGTGGTAAGAGCCATTGAGCAGTCCGGCGGAAAGGCTATCGCGATTCAAGCGGATGCCGCCAAAGCCGAAGCAGTCAAAGCCGCAGTCGAAAAGGCCTTCGCGACTTTCGGCCGGCTTGATGTGCTAGTGAACAACGCCGGAACGGCTATTCCGAAACCGTTCGAGGAGGCGACGCTGGAGGAGATGGATCGCGTCATCGACATCAACATACGCGGGGTTTTCGTTGCGACGCAGGCGGCTCTGAAGCATATGAAGAGCGGGGGTCGAGTCATCATGATTGGTTCGGCCGTGGGTGAGCGCGTCGCGGCGCCCGGGCTTGTGCCTTATGCGGGCACGAAGGGTGCCGTAAAGATGTTCACGCAGGCGCTGGCCAGGGAGATCGGGAGCCGGGGCATCACGGTCAACAACGTGCAGCCTGGACCGATTGACACGGAATTGAATCCTGCGGCGGGCGACTGGGCGGTGCCACAGAAGGCAGCCACGGCACTCGACCGCTACGGGCATGTTGATGAGGTCGCTGCGCTGGTGGCGTTTGTCGCCGGTCCGGAGTCCTCCTACATTACCGGCGCGAATCTTACAGTGGACGGCGGAATGAATGCCTGAGTTTGCAACCAGTTGAGGAACGGACAGGCCATGGTCGTGAAACTCCGAATGGCAGAAAGGAATCAAGATGGCGAAGACTACACCCGAACAGAACAAGGCCCTGGTCCTGGAGGCGTTCGATACACTCTTCAACAAACGCGACTACGCGGCGGCCGAGCGATATTGGTCGCCCAATTACATCCAGCACAGCGCGCATATCGAAGCGGGCCGCGAAGGCCTTTTCAACCTCGTCAAGAGCCTACCACCAACGTTGAAGTATGAGCCGGGAACGATCGTGGCCGAGGGGGACTTGGTGATCGTGCACGGGCGGTTTAGCGGGTTTGGCGCTCCCATGAATTGGATTGCCGCGGACATCGTGTGCATCCAGGAGGACGTTCTGGTGGAGCATTGGGACGTTATCGAAGACGAGGCTTCGCGCGGCCAATCAAAAAGCGGCCTCCCGATGTTCGGCGATGTGTTCACGAAGTGAACCGTGCGCCAAGCGAATGCCATGAGACGAGGGCGCGTGTGAGACCGTTCGGTTTTATGCCAAAGCCCCCCAAAAAAAGTTATAACCAATTGTGCTGTTGAGCATCACATATTGTGCAGGAGAGGACATGTCGGTAAAAAGCGTCCAATTTTCGGTTGCAACGCACATCATGGCTGCTCTTGGTTTTCGCAATGGCGAGGAAATTCCTTCGGCAACCCTCGCTGAAAGCGTGAATGCAGACCCCACATTTGTGAGGAAATCCCTCTCGAAACTCTCAAAGGCCGGCCTGATCGTCACCAAGCGCGGTAAGAACGGCGCGAGCGGGCTCACGCGTTCCCCTGACCAAATAACGCTTTTGGACATTTATCGCGCCAGCGGGGCACCTCCGACATTCGCGGTTCATAGCTATCCTGTGGAGAAGAGGTGCCCGATCAGCACCAACATTAAAGGATGCATGTCATCGGTTCTAAGAAAAGCTCAGAAGAGCTTTGAGAAGAGTCTTGATGGAATAACGCTCGCCGATGTAGTTGGGGAAATCCGTCGCGCGAGCCGGTAATTTTTTGGTGTTTATATGTGCAGATTAATAGCACATATGCAGAAAATGGAGAACTACATATGAACAGCTCTAAAGATAAGGCCGCTGTCGTAAGCGACGGCATGTATGTGATTTTGGGGGCGAACGGAAATACCGGCTCGATCATCGCCAATTTCCTGCTATCGAAGGACAAAAAGGTGCGAGTTGTGGGGCGCGACACGGAGCGGCTGCAGCGCCTTGTGCGCAAAGGCGCGGAAGCGTTCAAGGCCGACGTGAGTGACGCGGCAGCGCTCACCAACGCGTTCGGCGGTGCCCGCGCGGCATACCTGATGCTGCCACCGCTGAACTCGCGGGAGGAGCAAGAGCGGCAGAGCGATGCGATCGCCAAAGCCGCGAAGGAGTCAGGTCTGCGCTACGCGGTGCACTTGAGCAGCTACGGTGCGCATGTCCCGGAAGGCACCGGACCAGTCGCCGGGCTGCATTCTTCGGAGCAAAAACTGAACGCGATCAGCGATTTGAACGTGCTGCACCTGCGAGCTGCGTATTTCATGGAAAACAATCTGGCGGCGATCGACATGATCCATGGGATGGGAAGGTTCGGGCATGCGCTGCTACCCGACCTGAAGCTGCCCATGATCGCGACGCGCGACATTGGCGACTTCGCCGCGCAACGCGTCCTGGAGCTGGATTTTTCCGGCAAACAGACGCGCGAACTGCTTGGCGACCGCGACCTGTCGATGGTGGAAGCTACCGCAGTGATTGGGCGTGGTATTGGCAAGCCGGATCTGCGTTACGAGCAGTTTTCGTATGACCAGGTGCGACAGGCGTTGACGCAAATGGGTTTTTCACCGAAGAAAGCGGCGGTGTACATCGAGATGTTCGAGGCCATCAACGCAGGTATCCTGGCGGCGCAAGAGCCGCGTTCGCCGCAGAACAGCACGCCGACTTCGTTCGAAAAGTTTGTGCAGGATGTCTTTGCGCCCGCGTATCGCGGGCGGGCTACAACCGCTTAGGCCGGCGCGCAGGTAGCCGCCGATTGCGCCCG
>DATLVJ010000808.1:0-2516 GCA_035577585.1 Candidatus Limnocylindrales bacterium | reverse complement strand
CATCGCCGAGCGGGACCAGGCCATTGCGGCACCGCGTAGCCTGAGCGCAGTCGCATTCGGCGACCCGCTGCCGGGGAGGTCCGCGCTGGATCGGAGGGGGGCGGTGGAATGACGGGGCTCGTTCGTTATGAGGCAGCGCGCCAAGCATTGGCTGAGGCCCGACGCGTCGATGAGGTCAAATCCATACGTGATAAGTCCGTCGCGATGCAGGTCTACGCCACGCAAGCCAAAGATGCGACGCTGCTTGAGCACGCCACTGAGATCCGCAAGCGAGCCGAGATACGGGCCGGCGAACTTCTCATCGAAATGAAAGAGCGGGGCGAGCGTCATTCCGGCCGCGGTGACCAAAAAACGGGGTCACAGGCCGTTACTCCGAAACTCTCCGACCTAGCCATTAGCAAGATGCAGTCGTCACGTTGGCAAGCTCTCGCCGCCCTTGCACCCGACGAACAGGAAGAGCGTATCGCCATTGCCAAGCGACAAGCGGTGGCCGCGCTGGACAAGTCCAAGCAAAAGGCGGAAGCGCAGCCACGCTATAAGGCGGCAATTGAGGCAGGCTGCACCGTCAAAGAACTCGAAGCGTTGGTGGCGGCCGGGAAGAAATTCGGAACGATTTATGCGGATCCTCCGTGGCTTTACGACAATCAGGGCACGCGCGCGGCGACCGGAAATCACTACACCGGACTGACCGTGCAACAGCTTTGCGACTTACCCATTCGTCGACTCGCGGCCGACGATGCGCATTTGCACCTTTGGACGACAAACGGATTCCTATTCGAGTGCCCCAAGATCTTTGAGGCGTGGGGGTTCGAATTCCGCAGCTCGTTCATTTGGGTTAAGCCACAGATTGGGATTGGAAATTACTGGCGCAATAGCCACGAGTTCCTGCTGACTGCCATTCGCGGAAATTGCAAGAGTTTCGCTGACAAGTCGCTGCGCAGCACGCTTGAATGTGATCGCGGCGAGCATAGCGCGAAGCCCGAGCAGGTGCGGGCAATGCTGGAAAAAGCAAGTCCCGGACCATTTCTTGAACTATTCGGCCGCAGTCCAGCGCCCGGTTGGACCGTGTGGGGGAACCAGATTGAGCGCGGCTTGTTCCATCGCGATATCAAGGAATTCGCTGCGTGAATGCTTTCAATCAAGGGCGCATCATAGAGGCGAAAGGAATGGCCGTTCTTGCGCCGTTCCTGGAAGAACGCGCGAATGGAAAGCTTGTGCTTTTCGATAAAGGCGCTCTTGCCAAGGCCATGCAGGAGTCGGTGGGGGATGCCATCTTTACCGCCTACGACGGCTCAGCCCGAAGCGTCGAGGTGAAGACGGAGGAGCGTTTCACCGGGAATGTGTTTTTGGAGACCTGGAGCAATCGGAATCTTGTCAATAGGGAAAGCTATGTCTGCCGCGGGAATAATCCGGGTTGGATGCTGAAGTCCTCGTCCGAACTTCTGTTCTACTATTTTTTGGGGAACGATCATCTCTATGTGTTTGATTTTCTTCGGTTGAAGCGGTGGGCATTCGCGTCGCCGAGCAGTTTGGGATTTGATGGCAGGTTGTCCGATTTCCGAGAGGTCCCCCAGAGCCGATACAGCCAATTAAACGACACGCGAGGGCGAATTGTTCCCTTGGAGATTCTACGGAAGGAAGTCGGCTACAGGCTCTTTTATCCGACGCAATTGCATTTGTTCGAGCGTGAGGTGCAATTGTGACCTGCCGTTCCCTCTGCCCGATCCTGGCGTATGTCCAGCACCACCACGTAATGGACTTCCTGCGCTTGGGCTGGATGGTTTTACCGCAGCGCTACAGCCACCCTATGCTGGATGGGATCATGGTGGGCTGGCCCTGCAAGTGTCCATATGTCATGCCGAGGAAAAAAAACGATGGTCCGCACACGAGACCGAGCCCGCGAACGCCAGCGTAACAAGGAGCGCCTGGCCGCCATGTCCCCGGAGGAAAGGGAACGGCGGCTTGAGAAGCGCCGGGAAAAGGACAGGCGGCGCCGTTTGGCAATATCTGAATACACCAAGGGGATAACCAAACTGCGGCCCAAGGCGGTCGCGCCAGTCGTGCCGGATGATGTGCTACAGGAAGCGGCCCGAGCTGCGGCTGCCCCGCGTAGCCTGACAGCGAGTCTCATGGGCGATCCGCCGCCAGGACGACGGGCCCTGGACGCCAAGGCCCGCCGCCGCATTCAAGCCGCCCTAGACACCCCGACCTGTTCATCCCGCGTCCGTCTCCTGCGGTACAGGAGTCCCTATGGCCACAGGAGCCGTGATTGACGCAACGCTGGATCGCCGTCCAATCCTCGCACACAGCTCAGGGGCGCGTCTGCCTCGGGCTGCAGGATGTCCTGGGGCCTGAATCCGTTTTCATGCCCCAGCGCGTCTACTGGGCCAATTTCCGGCATGAGCGGCACATGAGGTTCGAGCCCCTGTTCGTAGGCTACACGTTCGCCAGAATCCTTCCCGACCACCTGGGCGACATTTCCGAGATCGATGGGGTGTCCGGCTTCGTCCGCAATA
>DATLVJ010000807.1:0-2881 GCA_035577585.1 Candidatus Limnocylindrales bacterium | reverse complement strand
GATCGCGTATGACGCGCACACTCTGGCGCAGGCGGGCGTGGTGAATCTTTCGCCGAACGCGGGCGAGAGCGGAATTTGGCAAGGAGACGCGGGGCCGGCAGCCGATTCCGACGGAAACATTTATCTCATCACCGGCAATGGCAAGTTTACCGCTGCGTGGGGCGGGCCGGACTACGGCGATTCGGTGGTCAAGTTGGGATTCACCGCAAAAGGACTGGAAGTTCGCGACTACTTCACGCCTGCCGATCAGGACCGCTTGAACCAGACCGATGGAGATTTTGGTTCCGGGGCGCCGCTGCTGCTTCCGGACCAGCCTGGGCAGCACCCGCATCTGGTTCTCGCAGCGGGAAAAGCTGGAATTATTTACGAATTGGACCGGGAGAATCTTGGGAAGTTTAAGGCGGAAAAGGATTCAAACGCTGTGCAAGCCGTGAAAGCTGGGGTGGATTCGTTCGGAGCGCCGGCCTACTGGAACGGTCACGTGTACTACTTCCTGAGCGGAGACGTGCTGCGCGACTATCGTTTGCAGAACGGGCGGCTGGGCGCCGAGCCCGCCGCGAAAAGCTCCACGAAATTTACCGACCCGGGCGCGACCCCAACGGTTTCCGCGAACGGAACGAAAAACGGAATTGTCTGGGTGCTGTCGTCCAAGACGTGGAATGGATCGGATATGAATGCAGGGCTGTACGCTTATGACGCCGAAGATGTTTCTCGCGAATTGTACGACAGCAAGAAAAGCGAGAATCGCGATCGGGACAAAGCCGGGCTGGCGCTGCGATTCGCGATACCCACCGTCGTCAATGGCCGCGTTTATTTTGGGACCAAGAACCACGTCGAGTTGTACGGCTTGTTGGCCGGCGCCAAGAACCCGAAATGAATCACGGAAGCCGGCCCAAGATCGGCTATAGAAAACGTTGTGCTGGGCGCTTCCGTGGGAATTTTCCGTGCATCGATCAAAAATCGCTAGGAAATACCAACATGGAGCTGGACTGAAAAACTGCTCCGCCGGCTATCTGGTCACAGAAAGTACGGAAATTCTCATACCAGACTTTCGTGAATCCCGTGATCAAGTCCTCCGGTTTGCGGCCCGCCACGGGTCGCCCCGCGTGGACCAAATCCCCCCACGTGTGAATACGGCAACCGCCGTGGGCAAGACCTTCGAAAGTCACCCACTGGGCCAAGGCAGCGCCCATGGCATGGTCGATCCAGCCGACCCGTTTGGCGGGCACGCAGCTTGTAATGACGTGTTCAATGCGCGTTGAGAATGGGCGAAGAACCTCTATTTCCAGCCGGCTGCCCGGTTCCCAGGGGAGACCTTCGGTCCAGTCAATAGCGCCATAAATGTTGGCAAAGGTGTTCCAACGGCGACAGTCGGAAAAGACGTCCCAGCAAAGGCGCGGTTCGGCCTGGGTTGAGACGGAATACTGAAAGCGAAACATAAGACCTCATAAAGAGTTCTCCATTGAGCGATAACCGCGGGCAGGAGAAACGAAAATCGATTAAGTTCTATTATTTATACACTGTATCTTAAACGCTGTAAAGACTATACTTCAGTCGTTCCCGCAGGAGGACCTGATGCCCCGCAAACCGGATGTGGCGTTAGAAGGCCGAATTGTGGACGCGGCGTATCGCATATGGAGCCAGCAGGGCGAAGGTTCAGTAACTATGCGAGCCGTGGCGCGAGCCGCGCGAACTACGACCCCCACGCTGTACCAGCGGTTTCGAAACAAGCAGGACCTAAAACATTTTCTGGAGGAAAGAGCGCGGCAGAAGCTGTTCGACTCCGTGTCGGGTGCGCGTTCAGTGCTCGACATTTGCGGGCGCACTTTGAAATTTACTTCCGAGCATCGCCACGAGTACCGATTGCTTGCGACGGATTGGGGCATCCGATACGCGCAGGGCTTGCCGATGCGCTCTCTTGAGCAACTAAAACGGCTGCTGGCGAATGAACTTGGCGGATCGCCAGCCGAACATCGGGATCTGGCTTTCCAGCTTTTTGCAATCGTGCACGGCACGGCCGTGCTCCGGCCGAGCGACGCCGAGCAAGGGACAACGGCTGAGGCGATGGAACAAGCGTGCTTGCGCGCGTGCGAAGCATTGCTGCGCGACCGGGCGCGTAGCCGCAAGAACTCCTCAAAAACCTAGCCACCCAAGATGGGGATCACGGTCGCGGGCCACGCAAGAGTGGTCTCTCCCATTTTTGTGAGGGGTCAGCGCGCCAGAGGGTCTCGGCAGCCGGTGCCGGCGGACGAGAGGCTAACAGGGTCTGCGAACCGCGAGATTTGTGGATGTTCTTGGCGTGGGCCCGGATCTGGGAGCCGCAGTGGCTAAGAACGGTTTCCGTATTCCGTACAGACAGCATTGGGCCGGCGGGCACTCCCGCATCGATGGGGAGAATGTCAATCACATGCCCGAATTCATGGAGCAGCGTAAGGAGCCGAGCTGCTGGACTGCCACCTGGGAGATTGCCGACAACCAGGAGGCGGTATTTAGTCTCGAACGTAAAATCAATAGGAGAATTGCGGGTGCGAACGCGAGCTAGTTCCTGAAAAAAGGCGCCATGGGCGTTGAGCGTAATGATGGAACCCGCGCCTACATTTTGGCCGGTGCGAGCAACGTATGGCTGTATCGTAACAACCGGATCGGGCAATTCCTGAATTTTCAGAATTTCGCCCGGACCGGCTGAATCCACGACATACCGCAAGGAGCGGAATTTGGCGGCCGCCTCCGGCTCGGCCGACCGAAACCATGCTGAGCAGGAACTTTCCTCTGCGAGCAGTCCAAGCACCTCGGCGCGCACGTTTTGAATGCTCTCGCCAAAGCGACCGAGGTCAAGCAATTCTTTTTCAACTGGATCAGCGAGGATGTCACTATCGCTGGT
>DATLVJ010000806.1:0-11637 GCA_035577585.1 Candidatus Limnocylindrales bacterium | reverse complement strand
ATCCGCCGCCGTCCCTTGAAGCGGGGAATTCAGCGCCGTGCGTTCGGCAAAATTCCGCAGCTGCGCTTGCGGCGAACTAATTTCAGGGATTGGCCGTATCCTGCCAAACAAGGTCTTCGCCACGCCCGTTTTTCGCGTTTCCACCAGCACGTTATCCAGATACTGCTTCACACCCCGATACCGCGTGAAATACGCGTTGATGAATTGCGACGCCTCTTTCTGCTCGATTCCCAATTGCTGCGCCAGGCCGAAGGCGGACAGCCCGTAGATAATTCCAAAATTAATCGCTTTGGCCGCGCGGCGATGCTCCCCCGTCTGCGCCAGCGGCCCAACGCCAAACACTTCCTGCGCCGTGCGCGCGTGGATGTCTTCGCCGTTGCGGAATGCCTCCGTCAGCACCGGGTCCTTCGAAAAATGCGCCATGATCCGCAGCTCAATCTGCGAATAATCCGCCGACAGCAGGATCTGGCCCTTCTGCGCCACGAAGGCCGCCCGAATCTCCCTTCCCAGCTCGCTCCGAATCGGAATGTTTTGCAGATTCGGGTCGCTGGAGCTGAGCCTTCCCGTGGCCGTTCCCGTCTGCGACAAACTTGTGTGCAGCCGCTTCGTTTCCGGGTGAATCAGCTTCGGCAACGCATCCACATAAGTGGATTTCAATTTCGCAATCTCGCGATACTCGATCACTTTTCCGGGAAGCTGGTGCTGCTCCTTCATCTCTTCCAGAATGTCCGCCGCCGTCGACCGCACTTTTCCTTTGCCGCGCCTCACCGGCGGCTGCAGATTCAGCTTGTCGAAAAGAATCTCCGCCAATTGCACAGGCGAGTTCACGTTGAATTCCGAGCCGGACAGCTTCCAGATCTCCTTCTCCAGCCGCCGCACCTCTTTCTCCATCGAGTGCGACATCTTCGCCAGCGTGTCCGGGTCCACTAAAATTCCCGTGCGTTCCATCTCCGCAAGCACTCCGGAGAGCGGCAGGTCAATCTTTTCGTAAACGCCGTCCAGCCCCTGCGCCTCCACTTCTTTGCGCAATACCGGCGCCAGCTTTTGCAGCCAGTCCGCCCGCTCTCCCGCGCCTCCGCCAATCGGCACATTGAACTGCCGGAAAATCACGTCCGCGAAATTGTGGTTCGCCGTGGTCGGCCGCAATAAGTAAGAATAAAGTTGCGTAGCGTGCTCGATTTTTTCCGCGTCCCCCGCCAAAAGCTGAAACAGCTTCGGATCGTGCACAATCTTTCGTCGCTTGGCATCCTGAACCACCGCGGCCAAGGCTTTCATCGCCTCGCCCTTCTCATCCGCCCAAACTGACCGCCCCTCTCCCTCTTTCTGCGAAACCTCAATCCCCGCCACCCGCGTCCCGAATCCCTCCGCTTCGCGTTCCCCCGTCTCCAGGTTCAGCCACACCGCAAGCTCTGCCTTCGCCGGCAGTTTCTTCAAGTACGTCTTGAACTCCTCCACATTCGCCAACTGCGCGTAATCTTTCGCCGCCGCTCCGCCGTCTTTGTAGCTCACCCCTTCAGGGGTGAGACTTTCCCCAGACCCGCCAGACGCTTCCAACGCAAGTAATTCCCGCAACAACGAATTAAATCCCAGCTCCCGGTACAGCTCCGCCAACGCCGCCGGATCCGCCGCCCGCACCTGCAACTTCTCCAGGTCAACCTCCAGCGGCACATCCAGGTCGATCGTCGCCAGTTGCTTGCTCATTATTACTTGTTCCCGCTGTTGCTGCAGTGCTTCGCGGTATCGCTTGTTCGTCACTTCATCCGCGTGGTCCAGCGCGCCTTCCACGCTCCCATACTTTTGAATCAATTCCGTCGCGCCCTTTTCTCCAATCCCTTTCGCGCCCGGAATGTTGTCCACCGTATCCCCAAGCAACGCCATCAGATCAATCACTTTTTCTGGTGGCACTCCCAGGATCTCCGTCACCTTCGCCGCATCCACAATCGTGTCGGCCTTCGCTCCGCCCGATCCCGTCCGCAAAATCCGCACTCCCGGATTCACCAACTGCATCATGTCCTTGTCGTTCGAGACCACCAGCACGTCAATCCTGCTCGCCGCCGCCTTTTTGGCCATCGTCCCGATCACGTCGTCGGCCTCGTATCCATCCAGCTCCAGAATCGGCATCCGCATCGCCTCGCACAACCGCCGCACGTACGGCAACTGCACGCTCATCTCATCCGGCATCGGAGGCCGTTGCGCCTTGTACTTCTCGAACAGTTTGTCGCGAAACGTCGGCTTCCGCGTGTCGAACACGATCGCTACATATTCCGGCTGGTAATCCTTCAGCAGCCTCCGCACGATATTCGCGAACAGGAACGGCACCTTCGTCGGAATACCGCTCGGCGCATTCATCCGGTTCATCGGCGCATAAAACGCCCGGTAAATGTGCGCCATCGCATCCACAAGAAACAGTTTTTTCGTATTTGGTGTCTTAGCCGCCATGCGGGCGAGTATAGCAAAGCCCCACGCGCTCAGCCCTCGCCAACAAAGCGAAAGGGCGCACCGAGGTGCGCCCTTATCTTCAACCTGCTTTTCAGCAACCCGCTTAAGGCTTGGGAGTTTCCGCCGAACCCGCCGCCTGCGTCACCAACAGCATTTGCGTGCCGCTGTCGAGGTGCAGATTCTTTCCGGCGGAGGTGATCAACGACCCTTGCGCCGCGCCAGTTGTCGCCGAGCTCAGGTTCACTCCCTGCATCCCGAAAACTCCCCGGCTGTTTGACATCAGTTGGCCCGCTGCATTCAGTCCGCCGGTTGCTCCCTGGGTCGCCGCCGCGGTATTCGTCGCCGAATGCACCGTAGAGTTCAGCGCGCCGCCAGCGGTGTTGCTGGCGTTGGCGGCCGTATTCGTCACTGTGCCTGTGGCTCCGCCTGCCGTGGAGGTTACTCCTCCCAATGCGCCACCGCCGGCCGCCCGACCGGAACCCATCGCCGATCCTCCAGCGCCACTCATAATCCCCGTGTCATCCGCGCCGCTCGCAACCGCCGTGGATTGCCCCGACGCCAGCGCCTGAATCGCCACGTTCAATGGCACTTCCTGTCCATTTTTCAGAATCGCTTTGTCGAACACGATGCCCAGCGCCGATTCTGAATCTCCCTTCGCGCGAGCCGAAGCCTGCGTCACGTGTCCTACCAGTTTCGAGCCCTTTGGTATCACAGTTTTGCCGTTCGATTTTGCCGCCTCGGTCGTGCGCCCGGCCACCGCATCGCCCGGCTTCGCTTTCCTGGAATCCACCGGCGCGGTCAACTCCGCATTGATCGCCGCGCCGCTGCCCAGCGAACCGTTGGCTTGACCGTTCTGCGCCGACGCAGCCGAAGCCGCCGAAGCGGAACCCGATCCCTGCGCCTGCGTTTTTCCCGCTTGCACGGACGTCTGCGCGCCTGCCTGCGTTCCCGCCTGCGCGTCCGCTTGCGTTTGCGCGGCGGCGACCCCGGCAAACAGAATCCCGGCCAGAATTACAAACCCAGTGCGTTTCATATGCAAATCCTCCTCATTTCAATGGTCATTGGACAGGCTGGGCTGGCCCGACAAGACATAAGGGTAGCGAGAGAGCGATTTGATAGTCGCAAACCGCTTGCCAACATTAAGCATTGTATTATCAATAAGTTGACAGTCGGGGACGCTGGGAAAAATGTGCGAAAACTGTGAAAAATGCCCTGCGTTGGAAAGAATTACGGGCTGTTGAACCGGCGAGGCTCCGCCCAGACGGCGCTAGACGATGCCCAGCGGCTTCGCAACTTCCGCCAGAATATCTGCCGCCTTCAGCAAGTGCTCCCGCTTATGCGCCGCGCTGACCATGGCCCGCAGCCGCGCTTTGCCCTCCGCCACCGTCGGATAGGCTACCGCCGGGGCAAAGACGCCCGCCTCAAAAAGCTTCCGAGAGAATTCATACGCCTTCGCACCGTCGCCAACATGGATCGGCACAATCGGCGTCTCGCTGGTCTTGAACTGAAACCCGCGCTTCTTGAGCTCTCTCTTGAAGAACTTCGTGTTCGCCCAAAGCTTCTTCACCAACTTTTCCCCGTCGGGTGAATCGAGCAGCGAAAATGCCGCCTGGCAAGCCGCCGCCGTGGCCGGCGGGTGCGAAGTCGAAAACAAAAACGGCCGCGCGCGCAAATACAAAAAGTCAATCAAATCCCGCGAACCGCATACATACCCGCCCATCGAGCCGATCGCCTTGCTCAGCGTCCCCACCTGGATATGCACCCGCCCGTGGCACTGGTGATGATCCACCGTTCCCCGCCCGCCGCGCCCCAACACGCCGCTGGCGTGTGCGTCGTCCACCATCATGATGCAGCCGTATTTTTCTGCCACATCGCAAAGCTCGGGCAGTGGCGCGATGTCCCCGTCCATCGAAAACACGCCGTCGGTAATAATCAGCTTCTTTCCCGGAAACGCAGCGTGCTCCTGCAAAATCCGCTCGCAATCCCCCACATCCTTATGCTTGAACACCTTGATCGTCGCCTTCGAAAGCCGCGCCCCGTCGATAATCGACGCGTGATTCAGCTCATCCGAAATGATCAGGTCTTCTTTTCCCAGCACCGCCGAAACGGTTCCCGCATTCGCCGTAAATCCCGACTGAAACACCACGCACGCTTCCACATTCTTGAATTTCGCGATCTGCTCTTCCAAATCCATGTGCAGCTTCATCGTTCCGGAAATCGTTCGCACCGCCCCCGCGCCCACTCCGTATTTCCGAATCGCTTCAATCGAAGCCTTCCGCAGCCGCTTATCCGAAGTCAGCCCCAGGTAATTATTCGACGCCAGGTTGATCACCTCGCGCCCATCAAACACACACACCGGCTTCTGCTCGCCCTCCAGCACGCGCAACTTCGGCGCCACACCCTTCGCCCGCAACTCATTCAACGTCTCCGTCACATACCCCAACGGATCCCGTTTCGTCGCCATCGTTCCCGTTTCACTCATCTCTTCTTCTCCAACCTCTGTGCTCTCTGTGCGCTTCCCTCTGTGAACTCTGTGTTAAATCTTGCCGTTCCTTTCTATTTTCCAATTTTCATTTTCTATTTTTGCAACCCATTCGGATAAATTAAAATCTTCCCCGCCAACCCATTCTGCAACTTGCTGAAAGCATCCTCAAACTTCTCCAGCGCAATCTTCTCCCCAAACAGCGGCTCCAGGTTCAACCGCCCCGCCTTCAGCAGCGCCGTCATCTGCACCCAGGTCTGATACATCCGCCGCCCGTAAATCCCTTGCACCGTAGCGCCCTTGAAAATCACGTCATTCACCAGGTCCAGCGGCACATTCTCCGTCGGAATTCCCAGCAGCGAAGCGCGCCCTCCCGCTCGCAGCGCCTTGAACCCCTGCTGAATCGCCGACGGCACCCCGCTCATCTCCAGCAACACATCCACTCCCGTTCCACCCGTCTCCGCCAGAATCTTTTTCACCGCGTCTTCCGCAGCCGGATTGATCACCACGTCCGCGCCCATCTGCTTCGCCATCTCCCGCCGGTGCGCATTCGTCTCCGTCGCAAACACTGTCGAACTCCCGCAAGCTTTCGCCACCGCAATCGACATCAACCCAATCGGCCCGCAACCCGTCACCAACGCCGTCTGCCCCGCAATCGTTCCCGCCAGCACCGTGTGCACCGCGTTCCCGAGCGGATCCAATATCGCGCCATACCTTTCCGGAATCGCCGGGTCCAGCTTCCAGATATTCGTCGCGGGAATTTTCACGAACTCCGCAAACGCTCCGTCCTGATCGATGCCAATGACCTTCACGTTCGGGCAAATGTGCGCTTCGCCCAGCCGGCACTGGTGGCAATGCCCGCAATTCACGTGCATCTCCGCGCTCACGAAATCGCCCGCCCGCACCGCCGTCACATCCGCGCCAACGCGCTCCACCACGCCGCAAAATTCATGCCCCAGCGTCACCGGAGGCTTGATCCTCCCCTGCGACCAGCGATCCCATCCATAAATGTGCAAATCCGTCCCGCAGATCGAAGCCGCGTTCACCCGCACCAGCACGTCCCCATGCCCCACCTCCGGCACCGGCACGCTCTCAATCCGCAACCCGCGCGCCGCATCCATCTTCCGCAGCGCCTTCATCGTGGCAGCCATTCCGGCAAGCTCCTCACTACTTCCCCAACTCATCAACGCACAATCTCAAATCCTAGCACACGCACCTGCTCCATACATGTCACCGTCATGCCTACCTTGGGATCAACTAAAAGTCTACGCGCGTCATCCTTAGCGCATCCGACGAGGCGGTGTTTGGAACTTATCGCTGTTTCTTTACTTCGTTACTTCTTTGCTGCTTTGCCTCGCCTCTTATTCATATCCACCTTCATCCCTTTCATCGGCTTCCTCTTATTCAACCTCGCCGCCTCCACAATCAACTTCTTCAGCGCCGGTTTCTTCACGTCCGCTGCAGTCCGCACCTTCACGTGCCGCACATGCTTCCCCGTCCCTTCCAACAATCCCTCCGGGTCCGGCAGCGCCGCCCCACGTAGAAAAATAAACGTCACATGTTCTTTCCCCGTCATGAACCCGCACACCGTCCCGTCCGAGTCAAAAGACGGAATCTTCCACGGATTCACATACTCCTCACACCCCGCAACCGACTTCTTCACCAGCGCCCGCAAGCCCTTCAGCACGCCCTTCATCTTTCCCGCTTTCGCCACATACTTGTCGATCCACACCTGTCCTTCTTTTCCTTCAATCGTCGGCATAGTCCAACTCTCCTTTCCACTCCGGCCACATTCTATTCCTTTTCGGTTGTATCTATTTACCCGCTCACCTCATCGCAAGATATAGTGAGGATTCGACACTTCACGATGCCCGACACCGCCTCCTCCACCGTGCCCCCGCTACCGGAAACCGCTGCCCTTCCGCGCCCGCGCGAGCTTTCCGGTGGCACCGTCGCCGAAATTCTGCCCACTGTCTCGTTTACCTTCATCTGCTACCTCACCATCGGAATCCTCCTCGCGATTCTTCCGATGCATGTTCACCTGCAACTCGGCTATGGCACCGTCCTCGCGGGGCTCGTCATCAGCACCCAGTACGTCGCCACGGTACTCTCCCGTCCGCGCGTCGGCCGCATGGTCGACGTCCTTGGCCCCAAGCGCATCGTCGTGCTCGGGCTGTTCATCTGCGCCGCCAGCGGCCTGTTTACCTTTTCCGCCGCCTTCTTTCATCTCCCCGCGTCCCTCAGCCTTGCGCTTCTTCTTCTCGGACGCCTTCTTCTCGGTGTCGGCGAAAGCATGGTTGGCACAGGCGCCACCATGTGGGGCATCGGACGCGTCGGCGGGCAACACATCGCCAAGGTCATCTCCTGGAACGGAGTCGCTACGTTTACCGCCCTCGCCGTTGGGGCTCCCTTCGGCGTTCTGCTGCAGCAGCATTGGGGATTTGCCTCCGCGGGCCTGGTGATATTTGCGGTATCGCTGGCTGCCGTCGCCATTGCCCTGCGTATGCCGCGCATTCCGGTTGCGCCATCTCGCCATCTGCCGTTCGCGCATATTTTCTGGAGCGTCGCCCCCCACGGCACCGTGCTCGCCCTCGGCGGTATCGGCTTCGGAGTTCTCGCCACGTTCATCACCCTCTATTTCGCGCATCTTCATTGGGCCGGCGCTGCCTTCACGCTCTCTCTCTATGGAGCTTGTTTCGTCGTCACGCGCATCCTGTTCAACGGCCTGATCACGCGCGTGGGCGGCTTTCCTGTCGCTCTCGTTTCGCTGTTCATAGAAATCTTCGGCCTGCTTCTGCTCGGACTCGCGCGCGTTCCCTCCGCCGCATTTGTGGCCGCCGCCCTGATCGGCATCGGTTATTCTCTGGTTTTTCCATCGCTGGCCGTAGAAGCCGTCCGCCACATCCCCAACGAAAATCGAGGCACCGCGCTCGGCGCCTACAACGCTTTCATCGATCTATCGCTGTTCCTTGCCGGGCCCATTGCCGGCGCCATCATCAGCCTCGCCGGCTATCGCAATCTCTTCCTCATCTCCGCCTCAGGCGTCTTCCTCGCCTTTTGCCTCACCATCCTCCTCGCCTCCCGTCACCACGTCCCCGTGGCCGACTGAAAGGCTTTCGCCAGTAGCACAGGCTTCAGCCTGTTTTCTTCTCAGCGTCCTCTGCCTGCCCTGAGCGAAGCCGAAGGGCGTTTCCTCAGCGAACTCTGCGTTGAGTCCCCCTCCTCTCTTCTCCTTTACCTCCTTTACTTCCTCTCTCCTCCCCGCATCAAACCCACATGAAAGTTTTTCTCCCCTTCCCGCGTATCATGAATTGACGCCACCTCCATGCCCACCGCCGATCCCGCCATCCAACTCGACCGCGTCTCCCGCCACTACACGATGGGCGAAACCTCCGTGCGCGCCGTCAACGAACTCTCCCTCTCCGTTGCCAACAACGAATTCCTCGCCCTCCTCGGCTCCTCCGGCTCCGGAAAATCCACGCTTCTCAATCTAATCGCCGGCCTGGATCGCCCCACTTCCGGCTCTATCTTCGCGCATGGTAAAAACATCGCCTCTCTTTCGCCGCTCGATCTCGCCCGCTACCGTCGCAACACCATCGGCATGATCTTTCAGTCGTTCAATCTTCTTCCGCGCATGACTCTGGAAGAAAATGTCGAACTCCCGCTCCGCCTCGCCGAAGTCGATCGCGCCGAACGTCCCGCTCGCGTCCGCGACTCCCTCGAGCGTGTTCGCCTGACGCATCGCCTCGGCCACCGTCCCACGGAACTTTCCGGCGGTGAACAGCAGCGCGTCGCCATCGCGCGCGCTCTCGTCAATCGCCCGAAAATTCTTCTCGCCGACGAGCCCACCGGCAATCTCGACTCCGCCACCGGCGAAGCTATCCTCACGCTTCTCCGTGAATTGCGATCTCAGCTCGGCATGACCATCGTCATGGTCACCCACGAACGCCCTCTCGCCGAAGCCTTCGCCGATCGCCTCGCCATCATGGGTGACGGCAAGCTCCTCTCCACCTCTGCCGCGAAAGGCCTCCCGCAATGAAGCCCCGCGACCTCACCGATCTCGCCGTGCGCAATCTGCGCGAATCCATTCTCCGCAACGCCCTCACAACCCTTGGTGTCGCCGTCGGTGTCGCCTCGCTCGTCGCGATGCTCTCCCTCGGTGTCGGCTTACAGCAACTCGCCGCCAAACGCCTCTCGCAGAGCGGCCTCTTCGACACCATCCTCGTCACTCCGAAAAATGCGTTCCGCGGCATGGGCCGCCCGCAGCGCGAACCCGAATCGGACAAGCCGCTGCGCGCGCTGGACGATGACGCCCGCAAGGAGATGGAAAATCTTCCCAACGTCATCGAGGTCTACCCGCAAGTCCGTTTCTTCACCGAAATTCGCTTCAACAACAAACCGTACGCCACCGTCGTCGCCGGCATGCCCGAGTCTTCCAAAAATTCCGGCTCCTTCGACGGCATGCAGGGCAGCTTCTTCTCTTCCACCACCGCCAACGAAGCCATCCTGCAAATCGAATTCGCGAAAGACCTCTCCGACAAGCCTGCCACTCTAATCGGCCAGGAACTCATCCTCCGCTACGCCGAACGCCAGGCTCTTCCCTCCGCCGCAGCGAGTACGGATGCGCCCGCAAATTCATCCGACTCTTCCGGCGGCGGCTTCTCCGTCGTTCCCAAAGAACTCCGCCTCAAAATCGTGGGCATCGTCGAAACCGAACCCGCCGCGGGTTACGGCGGCTACGGCAACGCGCGCCTCCTCATGCCGCTCGCCACCGCGTCCACTCTTCGCGCCGCCCAGGTCAACGATTTGCGCGACATCGTCCGCGATTCCAATGCCGGCAAAACCACCTACGCTTCGCTCTCCGTCCGCGCCAAATCCCCCTCGCAGGTCGATGCCCTCGAAACCTCCATCAAGAAAATGGGCTTCAATGCCTTCTCTCTTCTCGACGCCTCCAAATCCTTGCGTACCTTTTTTACGGTCTTCGACAGCCTCCTTGGCATCTTCGGCTGCCTCGCTCTCGCCGTCGCCACGCTCGGCATCGTCAACACACTGGTCATGGCCATCCTCGAGCGCCGCCGCGAAATCGGCGTCCTCAAAGCTCTCGGCGCCGCCGACTCCGACGTGCAGAAACTCTTCTTCGTCGAAGCCGGCGTCATGGGCTTTTTCGGCGGCGTTTTCGGCGTCCTCTTCGGCTGGCTCCTCGGCCGCGCCGTCACCTTCGGCACCAACACCTATCTCGCGCGCCAGAATCTCAATCCCATCGAACTTTCTTCCGTTCCCTGGTGGCTCGTCGTCAGCGCCCTTGCCTTCGGCATCCTTGTCAGTCTCGCCGCCGGCCTCTATCCTGCTTCTCGTGCCGCCAAGCTCAATCCCGTCGACGCCCTTCGCTATGAGTAGTCCCCAAATGCTTGAGGGTGCCCCACCCTTGGTTTCTAAGGGTGGGCTCTTACGATCTAGCGCCACGACGTTCCGCTCTCTCCTTTACCTCCTTTCTCTCCTTTACCTCCTCAACTCCCCCGTCTTCGCGTCCACCGGCCGCGTCGAATGCAACTCCGTCCCCAGCAAAATTCTCTCCCGCAGCGTTCCTTACTGCATCGTTCTTCCTCCGAATTTCGACACCGACAAAACAAGACGCTTCCCCATCCTCTATTCCCTCCACGGACTCGGCGACAACGAACAGTTCTTCGTTCACTCCGGCGCGTGGAATCTCGTCGAAGACCTGCGCGAAAAAGGGGAATTGAAAAATTTCCTGATCGCCACGCCGGAGGGCGGTGCGGGCTTCTACATCAATTCAAAAGACGGCAGGAACCGCTACGAGGATTTTCTGCTTCAGGAATTTTTCTCGTTCATCGAAAAGCGCTATCGCGCCGCGCCCGGCCGCGCCAATCGCGCCATCTCCGGCGTTTCCATGGGAGGCTACGGCGTGTTGCATCTCGCTTTCCGCCATCCGCAGCTTTTCAGCGCCGTCAGCGCTCACAGCGCCGCGCTCATCGAAAAGCTTCCCGGCTTCCTCGGCGCCGCTCCCCCAACCTCTCCCCGCGCTCGCGTCTTCGGCGGCGTTTTCGGCAATCCGCCCGACCCCGTTTTCTGGGACCAGAACAGCCCCCTCGTTCTAGCCCGTGCCGCCAACCTCGCCGGCCTCCATATTTATTTCGACTGCGGCGACAACGACGACTACGGCTTCTACGCCGGCGCCACCGCCCTCGACAAAATCCTCACCTCGCGCCGCATCCCCCACGAATTCCATCTCTATCCCGGCCGCCACGATCCCGCCTACTTCGCCGAGCATCTCCCCGCCTCTCTCCAATTCCACTCCCACCTCTTTTTACCCTGAGCGAATCCTGCGAAGGGCGACCTCTCCGTTTCCCCTCTTCTCTGCGTCCTCTGCCTGCCCTGAGCGAAGCCGAAGGGCGTCTCCTCTGCCAACTCTGCGTTAAGTCCCTCTCTCTCTTTCTTTCGCCTCTTCCGAACGCTGTCATCCCGACCGGAGTGGCCGGCATTTTCTTGCGCACCGGATTTTGGCCTGCCCTGAGCGTAGCCGAAGGGGTGCGCCGGCCACGCAGCGGAGGGACCGTGGCAACATTTCAACCCAACCCAAATCGCCGTGACCATCTCCCTCTTCTCTGCGTCCTCTGCGTCTCTGCGTTCAACTCTCCTCTCCGCTCCCCTCCTCTCTGTGCCCTCTGTGGAACCTCTGCGACCTCTGTGGTAAATCC
>DATLVJ010000805.1:0-3513 GCA_035577585.1 Candidatus Limnocylindrales bacterium | reverse complement strand
CAAGCCTGCTTGTAGCGAGGGAAATCTCGTTCACTCTGGAGATAAATTAATGATAGTCGACTCCCACCCCAGCGTCGACCTCAAAACGCTCCGAATTCCTGCCGCTCATGTTCTAATAGAGAAATAATTCAGGAGCGTATTGCATGTCCGCTGTCCCAAGATTGCCGCACCCTCGCCGCGTCCTCATCACAGGCGGCAGCCGCGGCATCGGCCTTGAAGTCGCCCGCGATCTGGCCGCCTCTAACCACCAACTGTGGCTGGCGGCCACTACCGAACAAATCCATGAAACCGCCGCTCAATTAGGGCCCGGCCACCGTGCGTCGCGCGTCGACATCGCCGACCCGAACTCCGTCGCCACGCTCTTCGCCGAAATTCGCCGCGAATGGCAGGGCCTCGACGCCGTCATCCACTCCGCCGCCGAACTTGGGCAGGCCGGGAATTTCTGGCAACTCGATCCCGAAAAATTCGCTCACACCCTCCGAGTCAATTCCGCCGGCGCTTTCTTCGTCGCAAAGGCATTCGTCCAATTGTGGCTCGACACCACGCGAGAATCGTCCGCGAATCGCGGCAAAATCGTTCTCTTCGCCGGCGGCGGCGCCGGGTACGGCTATCCGCAATTTCTTCCCTACGGCACATCCAAAGCCGCCGCCGTTCGCATGTGCGAAACAATGTCCATGGAACTGGAAGCCGCCCACATTTCCATCGACGTCAACATCATCGCCCCCGGCGCCAATGACACGTCCATGCTCGCTGCCGTTCGCGCCGCGGGCGGAGAAGTCCGCACCGTCGTCCCGTTCTCTAAACCCATCGCTCTCTGCCGCTGGCTGCTTTCCTCGGATTCCGATGGCGTCTCCGGCCGCTTCCTGCACGTTAACGATCCGTATCCAGCGCTTTCGCCCAATGCTCTCCGCGAGGAAGCTCTCAAACTGAGGCGCATCGACCTATGAAACTTCTCGTTGTCGGCTCCGGCCTGATTGGCGCCCAGCGTATACAAGCTCTGACCAAACTCCAGGCAGTTTCTGAAGTCGCCGTCTTTGATCCCAAACTTTCTGAAGGCACAAAACTTTCGCCAAAAGCGACAGTCGTAAATGAACAAGCAGCCTTCTCGAGAAAGTGTGACGCGGCCATCGTCGCCACTCCTCATGACTCCGCCGTTGAACTCCTTCCGACGATCTTTCCGCTCTCTCCCAACGTGCTGGTGGAAAAACCGCTTGGCCGCACTGGCGCTGAAACAGAAAATCTCATCGCCGCAGCAAAAAAAGCTAACAGCCGCGTTTTCGTCGGCCTTAACTATCGCTTCTTAAAAAACGTCCAGCACCTTCACAAACTTCTCTCAACCGGCGAATACGGCAAGGTTCTCGGTGTGGATGCCGTGCTCTCCCACGGCGCGCAACCTGGCTACGAAAAAAGTTGGAAAACCGACCCCGTCCGCTGCGGCGGTGGTGTTTGCATCGATCCCGGCATCCACCTGTTCGATCTTTTCCTGTGGATGTTCGGCGGCGCCGAACTCGCCGCCGGCCATCTCAGCCGCCAGTTCTGGCAAATCCGGGTCGAAGACCACGCCAGCCTCGTTCTTACGCTTCCCGGAGGCGCGCCCGCCAGCATCAATCTCTCGCTCTCCAGTTGGCAATCGCGCATGGAGATTACCGTCGAAACCGAAAAGGCGCAGTTCCTCCTCCGGGGCCGCGGGAAATTCTACGGCCCACAGCGCCTGACCATCGTTACCAAATGGCCCTGGCTGCAGCCCGATCAGCCGCGCGAAACTCTTTTTGACTATGGAATGGAAGATATTTCGCTGCAGCAGGAGACCGAGGAATTCATTGCCGCCTGCACCAATCCAACCGCTGCTCTGACAATTGCCACTGCGGCCGACGCCCTGCAATCGATGCAAATCGTCGACGCCTGCTACACGAAGCTACCTAAGACTTACTAGACTTCGCTCCACGCGCGGCGGTCGCCACATCAAGCGTGTAACCAGCCTTCTCCGCATCACCGTGAAACATCTTCACGGTATCGAGTGAAAACTCTCCCAAGTCTTTTCCGACCAGCTTTAACTTCGCAAGGATATCGTTTGTCACGGTAATGATGTGGCAGCCAATCTCATCCGCCTGAAAAATATTCAGGAGCTCTCGTGGACTGGCCCAGATCAACTCCGCATTCGGGTGCGCGCGCAAAATCTCCACTGCCTCGCGCATCATGGGCACCGGATCGCGCCCTGTGTCCGCTACGCGCCCGGCAAACACCGACACATTCGACGCAGCTCCGCCGTGCAACGCCTTACCCACCTCGCGCACCTGCTCCAGCGTCATCATCGCCGTCACGTTCACCTGGATCCCCTCGTGGCTCAGGCGCCGGATCAGCCCGTACATTGGCTCGCGCTTCGTGTTCGTCACCGGAATCTTCACGTATACATTTTTTGCCCAGCCCGCGATGTGCTTCGCCTGCGCCTCCATTGTCTCTTCGTCGTCCGCGAACACTTCGAATGACACCGGCTGGGTCTTGATTTGCTTTAAAACCTGGGCTGCAAACTCCGCGTAATCCGCCACACCCGCCTTGCGCATCAGCGTGGGATTGGTGGTGAATCCCTTGATATATGGCAGCCGGCTCAGTTCCAGAATGCCCGGCAAGTCCGCGCCGTCGCCAAAAATCTTCACCTTCAAATCGGAAACCGCCTTCATTGCGCTACTCCCTTTCGGCACGCCTCTAAAATCCAGTCCGCGGCCTCTTTCAAAGAATGCACCCGCGCATCCGCGGGCCGAGCAGGCTGCCGCTCTTCATACCCGCCATCAATAAAAATCGTTCGGCATCCCGCGTTCTGCCCCGCTTCCACATCCCGCCAGCGGTCGCCGACCATAAAACTTTCCGCCAGATCAACGTTGTGCTTGCGCGCGGCATCCAGAATCATTCCCGGCTTTGGCTTGCGGCAATCGCAATGATCGGTGTCCTGGTGGTAGCAGACAAAAACATCGTCTACGGGCAACTCCGACGCCAGCTTCCGGTTAATCTCTTCCACCGCCGCCCGCGTGGTAGTTCCCTTCGCGACGTCCGGCTGGTTCGTCACCACCAGCAGCAAAAATCCTTGCTCCTTCAGTCCCTGCAGCGTTTCTTTCGCATTTGGTGTCAACACCAACTCTGCCGCATTTGCCGGCGGATACGGCGTTCCATTCCGCACCACGGCCCGGTTCAGCACGCCGTCGCGATCCAAAAATACCGCTCTGTTCCTCATCGCGTCCCTGCCGTGGATTCCCACTTGGTCTGTTCTACCTTCACCACAGGGTGCGAAACGAGCAAATGCCACACCACCGCCTGAAACGCTTCGGAGTGTGGGGTAACATGCACCGGATTCACCACCGGAATCAACACGCATACATCGGCCACCTTGGCCGTGTACCCGCCGTCCCGACCGACCACGCCGATAATCTTCGCGCTCACTGATTTCGCCAGCTTCAGCGCGGCTACCAGGTTGGGGCTGACGTTGCGCTCCACATCACCGCCGCCCACGGAAAACACCAG
>DATLVJ010000804.1:0-2738 GCA_035577585.1 Candidatus Limnocylindrales bacterium | reverse complement strand
ATTCGCCAATTGCAGTGCCGTGCAAGTCGCGTCCGACAGTTTCTGCCGCTCCTCATCCCGATACCCGCACAAATACAGCACCAGCCGCCCCACGGGATTCGCCGAATACACGCAATAATCCAGCACCGCATCCCACGTTGGATACCGCTTCACGATCTGGTCCTGCCGGAACGCTTTCAGCAAATCCGCGAACGGCTGCTTCGGCACGTCCTTTGCCACAATCGTTTCGCGCAGGGCCACAAACACCGGATGCGAGGGCCGCCCCTCGTAACAAGCGTCCAACTCGCGCTCCCACCAATCCAGCAACTCCAGCGCCCGCTCTCTCACCGGAATTTCGTCGCCCAGGTCATCCGCCCAGCGGAAGTACGCATACAAATTATAAAAATGCCGGTGCAGTTCTTTGGGCAACAGCCAGGAAGCTACGTTGAAATTTTCGTAATGATGTGTCGCCAGCCTTCGCGTGTAGGCCTGCGCCTCCGTCAGCGCACATCCATCCGCCGGCAGCTTTGCGGCAATCTTCAATTCGCCCGGGCGCAGCATCAGCCGTTTCTATCCTTTTGGAGATTCAAAAATGGGTGGGCTTCGTCTTCACTGGCAACTGGCCGCTGGCCACTCTCTCCCCACCAGTCACCAGTCACGAATCACCAGTCACTTCTTCTACGGCCTGACCGCCAGCTTGATTTCCCCGCTCCGCGTCTTCATCCGCTCAAACGCTTGCGGCAAGTCTTCCAGTCGAATATCTTCTGTGACAAAGTCGTGCGCCGATATGTCTCCCCGCCGAATCGCTTCCAGCGCTTCGCGAATAAACCGCGGCGTATGGTGGAAGGGCGAAATAATCTTGATCTCCGAGTAATGAATCGTCGCCGGCTCAATTTCCACGTGCGTCCCGGTCGGCAGTCCGCTGAAGAAATTCACCACCCCGCCGCGCCGCACCATCGCCAATGCCTGTTCCCATGTCGCAGGATTCCCGGCCGCTTCCACCACTGAATCCGGGCCGCGACCTTCATCGGTTAATGCACGCACGGCCGCCGCAACATCGGCGGTTTCCGTGACGTTGATTGCCGCGACAGCCCCGAGCTTCCGCGCCACCGCCAGAGGTCCTTCGCGCCGCGCCAGCGCAATCACCCGCACGCCGCGCCGCGTCAGCATCCTCACAAACATCAACCCGATCGGTCCGCACCCGATCACCACTGTCGTGTCGCCTGTGCGCACTTCCATTTCGTGAACCCCGCGCAGCACGCAGGCTAGCGGTTCCACCAGTGCCGCGCTGTGGTCATCCACTGCGTGCGGCACTTCCAGCATATTTTCCCGCGCAATCCGCCCGGGAATCCGCATGTATTCCGCGTATGCCCCGTTATTGAACAGCAAATCGTCGCAAAGATTTTCCTGCCCGCGCCGGCAGTGATAGCACCGCAGGCAAGGCGCTGAGTTCGCCGCGATCACGCGCGTGCCCAATCGCCACCGGGGATCCACGCGCTTCCCCATGGCCACAATTTCGCCCACCACCTCGTGCCCGAATACGGCCGGGGGCTGAATCATCTTCGCGTGATACCCGCGCTTCCAAACCTTCAGGTCCGTGCCATCCGTTAGCGCCAGCCGTACGCGCAGCAAAACCTCGTCCACAGCCAGCGCCGGTACATCAATTTGTTCGATTCGCAGATCTTCGCTGCCGTAGAGTACGGCCGCGGTCATTCGGGAAGGCACGACCACCTTTTCCTGGAAAAGCGGTTCTTCCAGTCCAAGCTCGGTCTTCTTTGGGGACGCTGTTTTCATTTGTGCGTTATCAGGATCTTCAGGGAATCGTCCGTGGGATGCGCCGCCAGCTCTAAGCCCTCCTGGATTCTATCCAATGGAAACCGGTGAGTGACGATATCCATCACCGGCAGTTTCTTCCCCAGCACCAGCCCTGCCGCACTTTCTTGGATGTCCACCGCCGCACTATAGCTGCCAAGGATTTCCTTCTCGTCGATCCCCACCGCCGAGGCCGGAAACTCTATCTTTGTCACAGGATCATTGGCGGCAAACAGGAGGACCCGCCCCCCTGGCCTCGCCGCCGCCAACGCCTCCACCACTACCGCTGGATGCGCCACTGCGACAAGAACCACGTCTGCCCCGCGACCCTCCGACCGGGCCCGGATTTCTTCTACCAGCTTACCACTTACAGGGTTAAAAGACTCAAGTGCCCCGAGCCTTAAGCTCTTTTCCCGGCGCGTGGCCACCGGGTCACTCGTATAGATGCGCGCTCCCTCAATTTTGGTAACCATCAGCAACTGCAATCCAATCGGGCCACAGCCGATGATCAGCACCGTTTCCCCAGCCGCCACCCGCGCCTTCTGCACCGCTTTAACAATCGTGTTAATCGGTTCAATGAACGTGGCCTC
This sequence comes from Candidatus Limnocylindrales bacterium, assembly GCA_035577585.1. GTDB lineage: Bacteria > Acidobacteriota > Terriglobia > Acidiferrales > UBA7541 > Acidiferrum. Next base: position 357 of record DATLVJ010000804.1, on the reverse strand, counting down.
TTCAAAACTCACGTTGTCCGGCAACGCTACAATCCCGTGCTCCGCCACCCAGGGCATCGCTTTCACGTATTCGCCGAATCCCCCACCATTCGGCGTAAACCCCGCGGTCAGTCCCGTTGACTTATACAGCTTGCACTGCGAAAACATCCGCCTCTCACAAAAGAAGCATTCGCCGCACGGAATGTGATGGAAACTCATCACCCGGTCACCAGGCTTCCATTTCGTAACGCCAGGCCCGATCGCAACCACTGTCCCCGCCAGTTCGTGCCCCAATATCTGTGGTGGCGCCACATAACCGTAAAAAATTTTTTTGATGTCCGTTCCGCAGACGCCGCAAGCCGCCACCTTGATCAACAC
>DATLVJ010000803.1:0-16741 GCA_035577585.1 Candidatus Limnocylindrales bacterium | reverse complement strand
TCCTCTTCCTCGTTGGCAATCGCCACGGCGACAATCTCTTTTTCGCTCAAATCCTTGAAACGCTTCAGCATCAGGGGTGGGACCTCGCAAAAGTAACGTAGAGAATCGCACATGTCGCCCGGGGAATCCAATCCTCCAATGCGCACGGCCCCGGAGTGCCTCTATAGTGGGCGCACGACCTTTGTTACTTCACTCGGCCAGGCGCGCGCACAGTAGTTGGTGTCAAACCAAAACAGATTGTCCACGCGAACTAGCCGTGAGACCATTTCCGAGCCATGAAGGTTTTTGCATTTATCGTTGCAGCGACCATATTCGAGGCTGTCGGCGATGCAGTGATGAGGATCGCGCTGCACTATCACATTATGCCAGGGCGCATTCTACTGTTCGCATTGGCCACCGTGCTCCTGGCGATGTATGGCGCATCCCTTAATCTCGCGCCGGTAGATTTTGCGAGTGCAACTGGGATTTATCTCGCCTCATTGTTCGTCGCATTTCAAGCCGTGAACTATATCTTCTTTCGCCAGACTCCGGGGGCGGGTGTGCTGCTCGGAGGATTATTCATTCTGGTTGGGGCAGCGATTGTTTACCTCTGGAAATAGATTCTTGACAAGCCCCGGTCCGTCCAGAATCTGGTTACCTACTCAGAGAGACATTGCTGATTCTCAGGATTCGGTCCGGGTGGCAGGCTAGGTCAATCCTTAACCGCCATAACCGTTGCCGGACCGGTACTTTCGTACTACCATCAGAGGCAGGACGTCCTCCTTTTGGCGGAGTACCGTCACGCTATAGGTTTTCCCGGATAACCCCGCTATCTTGTACTGACTGGCGGAGTATCGGACTTACCCGCGAAAGGCAGACCCCTAATGGCGTCCCCGTACGACCAAATGACGAAGATCAACACTCCAGGCGGCATCACCACTACTCGCTCCAAGCAGACCGAACGCCGCAGCAGCCGGCGTTGCAAAATTACGCAGCTCATGCGCATTCGCCCTTCGGATCCGGGACGCGACCCGTTCGACGATATTCGAGGCACCCTCAGCGTTTCCCGCACCGGCGTCTATTTCCAATCCAGTGTGACCACCTACGAGGTGGGCATGCGGCTCTTTGTCACTATGCCGTATACCAAGGAACCGGCAGCGATGACCCATGAATACCTCGCCGAAGTCGTCCGGCGCGATCATCTGCCGAACGGCCTGTTCGGAGTCGGTTTCAAAATCCTGATGGAGATGGGACTCCAACGCAGCTACAACACGGGCTATTCCTTCGGCGAAAAATAAGTCCTCAAGAAATCCAGGCTTCTAAAACGAAAAGGGCGGGTGGCCGAAGCCATCCGCCCTTTCCGCGTTTGGGGGTGGGGAAAGTCGTTTGGTTTAGCTCTTGCCCAGTGCCGAGAGCGTTCTGTGACGCAGTTGGCCGAAATGGCGGTTCAGCGGATGCTTGCGGCCGAGAAACGTGAATACGGGCGGCCGGCGCGGGGTTAGCTTGGCCATGGCGATGCTCAGCCGGACGTCGCGGCGTGCGTACTTCATCCCCGCGATCAGGGCGTCGCGGGCATCCTCTTTGCGCCCGGCGGACATGTACACCTCGGCAAGATTGAGGTATAGCTGCGCCTGGTTGCGCTTGATGCGCACCGCGCCGTCGCAGAGCCGCTCGGCATCCGCCCATTTCTGTTGTGTGCGGGCCAGGGCAACTCCCAGGTAAGACATATAGTAGGGATTGTTCTTTTCCAGCTCTGCGGCTTTCTGAATATGATTCAGGGCCCGGTTGGCGTAATTGTCGCGGAGCAGCGTAAGGCCAGTCTTGAACTCTTTGAATGCTTCCGTGTCCATCATAGTTCCACCTCGGTCATTGGCAAGGATTCCCCGGGGAGAAGACGACTTCCGTCGATGGGTCAGGCAACCCTCGCCGGGAGAGAAAAGCGCTCGAGAAGGGGTAGAGTACACGCTTTTCTTTCGAGGACTTGAAGGTGAGCGAGTTGGCCGCGGAAGTGGTCATTTGCCGGTCTTTGCTGACGTTACGAGGAAGGGGACACGGAATCTACTGACCGGTGGGACAGAATTCGTCCAACGTCTTTACGTCCTAGTGCCAAGCGGGGCAAATGGCCAGAAAGGCTGGGCCGGCAAGTTCAGAGTGGGTTTTCCAGTAGCACGGGCCTTAAGGCCCGTGGGTTTCCCTGAAGAGATCTCAATTTTGCCGGCTCGGGGAGATCCCGTACCCCTATATGGGTGAGCCGCAACACGCTACTTGGATTTGGGCAGGGAACCGCTCTTGCGCCGCCAGACCTTCCAGTCGTCCAGCGTCACCTTCAACATGGCCTTAGCTGCCTTGTGCAGCCAGAGGTGCTTACGACCGGCCAAATCGTGCCGTACGGCGGGGATGGCTTTGGGGCTCCCCAGATGGATGTTGGCGGTCTCCCAGCCCATGTAATAGAGCAGCCGCTGTTCGTCGCGCTCCTCGGGCAGTGTCTGGATCTCGATGTGGCAGCAGTCTGGAGCCAGCCGGCGGACGATCCAGTGATCGGCGAAATGCACGTGAGGGTCGTGGATGCGCACGGCGCAGGCAACCAGTTTGCGGCTCAATATCTCCGCCGTGTGCAGGTGCCGGGCCCAGATCCAGGCCGAGGGCGTCAGTTGCTTTGCCTCGCGGACGATGTGGGCACCATGCCATTCGGCAAGCGCCAGAACTCGCGGGTGGCCCAGGCTGCCAAGGCCAGCGACGCGGGATTTGAATTCATACTCAGGCAGGCGGAGCGGCATGGAGGCGTCCAGGAGCTTCACAACGTCTTTGGGGAGATGGCCCTTGAATCGCGGGCAACTGCTGATTTTATTCCAGAAAAGAACCGGATCGCGGAGTTTGTTCAGGGCCAGAAGCCGCAGCCAGCGGTGGTGCTCTGCCAGCACAAAAGGAGCGCCGCCTCTCGCCAGGCAGTCGCGGTAGCCCTTCTCGATCGCCCGGCAGGCTTTCTTCCGCGTGATGGAAAGATGCTCTTCCTCGATGGCCAGATAACAACTGGCCACCAGACGAACCAAGTCCGCCGTGTAGGCCGCCGGCCACGCTTCGTCGAAATCGTTCACGCCCCAGATGAGGCGGCCTTCCAAGTCGCGCCAGGTGCCGAAATTTTCGACGTGCAAGTCGCCGACGGCGAGAACCTGTGGCGCCCGGGCAAGATGCGGGCAGACCAGCGGCCACCACTGGGCCCAGCGGTAAAACGTGGCCCGAAAAAACGGGAAGGCAGACTTGGCCATGTTCCGGTGCTTCAGCCTCACATCGGACTGCACCATCCGGACGTGCCGCGACGCCCATTTTTCGAACTCCGCGGTAGCCCGGACAATGTCCGGTAAAGTGCGTGCTTTTTCGCTCATAAGTTTTCGCTGTAGCTAAGGCCTTCAGGCCTGAGGGCTTTCATTGCGGCGCAACAAACGTGCCCGATTACTGGAAACCCCCAACACTTAAGGAGTGAGCTACAGGAATATCCGAAAGTTATGCGATCGCGGAATTTTTATACGCGCGCGTGCGTTGCCGCGGCTCTGGTGCGCGATTCATAGATCGGGAACCGCGCCGCAAGCTCGGCAACCTGCTTGCGGACTTTTTGCTCTACGGCTGCATCTCCGATGTGAGTAAGAACCTCCGCCACGCCGTTGGCGATCATCTCCATCTCGGGCTCCCGCATGCCGCGCGTAGTTACCGAAGGGCTTCCCAGCCGGATGCCACCGGCTTTCATCGGTGGAAGAGGATCGAACGGGATGGCGTTCTTGTTCACCGTGATTCCTGCGCGGTCGAGCGCCTTTTCTGCATCGCTGCCGGTGATGCCGCGTGGATGCACTTCAATCAGGAAAACGTGGTTGTCCGTGCCGCCCGAAACCACCCGGAAGCCGTGGCGCGAAATCGCATTCGCCAGCGCCTTGGCATTGGCGGCCACCTGCTTCTGATACTCGATGAACGATGGCTCCATCGCTTCCTGGAAGCACACTGCTTTAGCCGCGATGGTATGGACCAGAGGACCGCCTTGCGTGCCGGGAAACGTCAGCTTGTCGATCTCTTTCGCAAACGACGCCTTCGAAAGCACCATGCCGCCACGAGGGCCGCGCAAGGTCTTATGCGTGGTGGTGGAGACGATGTCGGCGTGTGGCACCGGGCTGGGGTGCACGCCGGCCGCCACCAGTCCCGCGATGTGCGCCATGTCTACAAAGAAAATCGCGCCCACGGCTTTGGCCATTTTTGCGATGCGTTCGAATTCGATGATCCTCGAGTAGGCGCTCGCCCCCGCAACTATCATCTTGGGCTTGTGTTCCAGCGCCAGCTTTTCAATTTCGTCGTAATCAATCCGCTCCGTGTCCTGCTTCACGTGATATTCCACGAATTTATACATCCGGCCCGAAAAGTTCAGCGGATGGCCGTGCGTCAGATGGCCGCCATGTGCCAGCGCCATGCCCAGCACGGTATCGCCCGGCTTCAGCGCGGACATATACACCGCCACGTTGGCCGACGTTCCGGAGTGCGCCTGCACGTTGGCGTGTTCCGCGCCGAAAAGCTGCTTCGCACGATCGATTGCCAACTGTTCCACCCTGTCGGCAACTTCGCAGCCACCGTAATAGCGCTTTCCCGGATAACCCTCCGCATATTTGTTGGTAAAAATCGAGCCCATCGCTTCGAGCACCGCTTCGGAAACCAGATTTTCGGAGGGAATCAGCTCCAACCCGGTCGCCTGGCGCACCGCTTCTTCTCGCAACAGGTCCGCAATCCGCGGATCAACTTTGTCGAGAGGGCGTTGCATGCGGGTGTCGGCTTCGGTGCTCATTAATTTTCTCCAGAAATGGATACGCGGGCCGCCAAAATGGCCGTCTAACATCCGGCTACTCACTGAGTCTAACGAAGAGTATAACGGGCCGCAACGCGCCGCATCTCTCTATTAGGGGAAATAAGCTCTGGAATGGGCGTTTCTGATAGTTTCGATGGCTTTGTTTTCCCGCCGGCGGTCTATACTTACATCTGCTGTCCCGATACAGCAAATTCATTCGACTGAGGCAAATCATGGCAAATATCTATGCCGACAACTCTTTGAGTATTGGGCGAACTCCATTGATCAAATTGAATCGCGTTACGGATGGCGCCAAGGCCACCGTACTCGCGAAGATCGAAGGGAGAAATCCGGCGTACTCAGTGAAGTGTCGCATCGGGGCGGCAATGATCTGGGACGCGGAAAAGCGCGGTGTATTGAAACAGGGAATCGAAATCGTGGAGCCCACCAGCGGCAACACCGGTATTGCTCTGGCCTTCGTGGCAGCAGCCCGCGGATACAAAATCACATTGACGATGCCGGAAACGATGTCGCTTGAACGCCGGCGAGTCCTGGCGGCATTCGGTGCGACGCTGGTGCTCACGCCGGGGCCAGAAGGCATGAAAGGCGCGATCAAAAAGGCCACGGAAATCTACGAGACGGACAAGGCACATTATTTCCTGCCACAGCAGTTCGACAATCCGGCCAACCCAGCCATTCATGAAGCCACCACCGGACCGGAAATCTGGAACGACACCGATGGCGCCGTGGACGTTTTTGTCAGCGGCGTTGGCACCGGCGGCACACTGACGGGTGTCAGCCGCTACATCAAGAAGGCGAAGGGGAAGAAAATTACCACTGTCGCCGTCGAACCCGTGACCAGTCCGGTGATTGCGCAAACTATTGCTGGTCAGCCATTGACTCCAGCCCCGCACAAAATTCAGGGCATCGGCGGTGGCTTCGTGCCGAAAAACCTGGACCTCAGCCTGGTGGACCGCGTCGAAGCCGTCACCAACGAAGAAGCTGTCGAAATGGCGCGGCGCCTCACTCGTGAGGAGGGCATTCTTAGCGGCATCTCCTGCGGAGCTGCCGCCGCGGTTGCCGTGCGACTGGCGAAGCTGCCGGAATTCGCCGGCAAAACCATCGTCACCGTGCTGCCCGATTCCGGCGAGCGCTACATCTCCACTATTCTGTTTGAGGGCATCGGCTAAGCAGTCAGCGCCAGGAACACATTTCTGGTGGGGTCGCCGAACGGGCTTTCCTGTTCTCCGGCCCTAACACTCTTTTTTTAACGAATTGTGAACTCCTATGACCACACCAAATAACGATTTGCGAACACTGGCGCGGGAGTTTCGCCTGGCGCTTGAAGCGCGCCTTACCGACGCCAGCATGTGGGAATACCGCTTGCCCTCAAAGGACGAGGTCGCGGCGTTTTGCCGCTTGTATCTCGACGCGCTGTTTCCGCTCTACTTCTCAAAAGAAGAAGTGAAAAATCCCGACGCGGCCGGCTTTCTGGCACAACTCGATTTGCAGTTGGCGGAACAGATCGTCTACGCCATGCGCTTCGATCTGAACTGCTGCGGCAAGCCGGTACCGGCCAACCTCTCCGAAACGGCCCATCACCTAGTGGAATCGTTCCATTCCAGATTGCCGAAACTCGCCCAACTGTTGGGCACCGATCTGCAAGCGGCCCTCAAGAACGATCCGGCGGCCAGCGGCTACGAAGAAATTTTGCTCAGTTATCCCGGGGTCGAAGCCATCACTACCCAGCGACTGGCGCACGAACTCTACCTGCTGAAAATCCCCTACCTGCCGCGCATGATGACGGAAGTGGGACACAGCCGCACAGGGATCGACATTCATCCTGGCGCGACGATCGGCGAATCCTTCTTCATAGATCACGGCACCGGCGTGGTGATCGGCGAAACTGCTACTGTCGGCAACCACGTTACGCTTTATCACGGCGTCACGCTCGGCGCGTTCAATCCCACCAGCCGACGTGACGGCGGAGGGGAACTTGTGCGGGGCCTCGAAAACAAACGCCACCCGGACATCGAAGACGGCGTCACCATCTACCCCGGTGCCACGATTTTGGGTGGCGACACCCGCGTTGGCCACCACAGCGTCATCGGCGGCAACGTCTGGCTCACGCATTCCGTCGCGCCCTATAGCCGCGTCACCGTCAAAGACCCCGAACTCCTTATCCGCAATAAAACCCCGGAATCCGACAAAGACTGGTTCCTCGGCAGCGCGATTTAGTTTGAGAAACCTGCTTCGCGTTGACAGCCGGAGAGCGGGTTCGCTACGCTCGAATGCTTACCTCAGTGCGGGCAGGACAGACAGGGAGACGCATGGCGGACGAGAAGCTACCAACAAGGGCGCAGGATTTTTCGGAGTGGTACAACCAACTGGTGCTGAAGGCGCAGTTGGCGGACTATGCGCCGGTGCGCGGTTGCATGATCGTGCGTCCCTACGGTTGGGCACTGTGGGAAAACATTCAAGCGGCACTGGATAAACGCTTCAAGGCTACCGGCCACCAGAACGTCGCGTTTCCCCTGCTGATCCCTAAAAGCTTCATCGAAAAAGAAAAGCACCACGTGGAAGGCTTTTCGCCGGAACTCGCAGTCGTCACCATCGGCGGCGGCGAAGAACTCGCCGAACCGCTGATCCTTCGCCCCACGTCCGAAACCATCATTGGCCACATGTGGTCCAAGTGGATCCAGTCCTACCGTGATTTGCCTGTGCTGATGAACCAGTGGAACAGCGTCATCCGCTGGGAACTTCGCACCAAGCTGTTTCTCCGCACACTCGAATTCTACTGGCAGGAGGGCCACACCGCTCACGCCACCCGCCAGGAAGCGGTGGACGAAACGTTGCAGATGCTCGGGGTCTACACAGACTTCGCCGTCAACGAAGCCGCTATCCCCGTAATTCCCGGCGCCAAATCAGACGCCGAAAAATTCGCCGGCGCCGACGTCACCTACTCTATCGAAGCCATGATGGGCGACGGAAAAGCCCTCCAATCCGGCACCTCGCATTTCCTCGGCCAGAATTTCGCCCAAGCCTTCGAAGTGAAATATCTCGATCAAAATGGTTCGTTGCAACACTGTTGGACAACCTCCTGGGGCCTCTCCACCCGCATGATCGGCGCCATCATCATGGTTCACGGAGACGATCAGGGCCTGGTGCTGCCGCCCCGCATCGCACCGATTCAAGCCGTGATTGTGCCCATCTACAAAACCGACGAAGAAAAAACCAGCGTCCTGCAGGTTGCCAAGAATTTGAAAGGGCAACTCGCCAAGGCCGACCTCCGCATCCATCTCGACGACCGCGAAGGGTTCAGTCCCGGCTGGAAGTTCAACGACTGGGAGATGCGCGGCGTTCCGGTTCGAGTGGAACTCGGCCCCAAAGATGTTGCCAAGCAAGCCGCCATGCTCGCCCGCCGCGACCGCCCCGGCCGGGAAGGCAAAGTCAGCGCCTCGCTGGGCGACCTCCCGGCCACCATCGAGAAATTGCTCGTGGAAATTCAACAGTCGATGTATGACAAGGCGCTAGCCTTCCGCCGCGCCAACACCCGCGAAACGGCCACCTACGACGATCTCAAGAAGGCCGTCGAAGGGGGTTTCGCCTTCGCCGCTTGGTGCGGCAGCGGCGACTGCGAAGCCAAAATCAAAGAGGAAACCCGCGCCACCATGCGCTGCATCCCACTAGACCAGAGCGCGGTGCTGGGAAGGGAAGTCGCAATCGGCGGCGCCTGCGTCTACTGTGGCAAACCGGCAAAGGACCGGGCTATCTTCGGCCGAGCCTACTGACGCCACCCGGTTCGGGAGTTGCACCTGAAGAACACCTGTACGCCCGGCATCTCGACAGCCCAATAATAGGGTGCTAGCGTAAAAAGTGAGCCATTTATCCTGCCGCCGCGTCCGGCTGGCAACGGGAGATTTTTTAGTGAGCTGCCTTACATCCAGATCGAAGCGCTCGCAACGTGGCGAGGGCAAGCTGAAGGCGATTGTCTACACCGTCCTCCTTATTCTCGCAGTGTTTGCTGCGGTCAAAGTCGTTCCTGCATATGTCGCCGATTACGAGCTGAAGGACAAGATTACAGAACAAGCCCGCTTCGCGGTCGTCAACCGCTACACGGAAGACCAGGTCCGCGACATCATCTATAAAGTTGTTCAGGATCTGGACATTCCCGCCAATCGCGAAGACATCAAAGTCCAGAACACCAATCATGGCGTCCAGATCAGCGTGAATTACACTGTTCCCGTCGATCTTAAGGTCTATAAGACCGAACTGACTTTCTCGCCTTCCAGCGAAGTGCGAGACCTGATGAAATAAGCGGCGCGCAGGCTAACCGTCATGCCAGGAGGCTGACTCCTTGTTTGGAGCAAACTATGGTTTTGCTCCGTTCTCCTATTAAGAGACAATAGACGTTAGCCCACCCTCAGGGAGCTTTCTTTGCGATTGCGCATTCAAAAAGGATTCTGGACATCTGCGTTCGGGTTGAGCCTGCTCGCTGTCGTGGCTGCATGCTTCATTCTTGCCGCCAGCATCTTCACCTTCTACTACGTCAAGTATTCGAAGATGATCGATCTTCGGCTCTCCGGCCACGTCTTGCAGAACACTACCCAGATTTTCTCCGCTCCCGAACACATTTCCGACGGTCAGGCATGGGGCTCGGACGATCTGGTGACCTATCTCCAGCGCACCGGCTATCGTCCCGATGCTGATGAGAATGCTCTTGGCACCTACACTGTTCAGGGCAACACACTCGATATCCGGCCTTCGAAGCTCTCCTTCTTCGCGGGTGGCAACGCTCTGGCCGTCCAATTCAGCGGCAGGGTTATTCGTACCATCCGCCCCCTCGGTGGCGGCTCGGATATGGGCACGGCGGAGATTGAGCCCGAACTGATCACTAACCTCTTCGATAGCCTGCGCGAAAAACGGCGCCCGGTGCGTTACGACGATTTGCCACCCCAACTGGTACAGGCGATTCTTTCCGCGGAAGACAAGCGCTTCTTTGAGCATCCGGGATTCGACTTCATCCGCATCGCCGGCGCGGCATGGGCGGATTTGCGCCATAAGCGGATTGAGGGAGCCAGCACCATCACCATGCAGGTTGCCCGCACCTACTTTCTTTCGCTCGATCGCACCTGGCGCCGCAAACTTGCCGAGGCGATGCTCTCCTTCGAACTGGAACAGCGCTTCAGCAAGCAGCGCATCTTTGAGATGTATGCGAACGAAGTCTACCTTGGCAACCGCGGCAGCTTCGGCATCCGGGGATTCGCGGAAGCCAGCCAGGCCTATTTCGGCAAAGATTTGCGTCAGTTGACGCTTCCAGAGTGCGCCTTTCTCGCCGGGTTGATCCGCGCGCCTAACTACTATTCCGTTGCTGACCGGCGTCCCGAGCGGGCTGCCCAGGCTCGCGACCGTGTGCTCGCTCAAATGCTCGAAAACAAATACGTCACCGAAGCTGACGTGCAGGAGGCCAAGAACCTGCCGCTGAAGCTGGTCCGCTCTTCCGTTTCAGGCAACGAATCCCCTTATTTTGTGGACATGGTTAAGGATCACCTGCTTGAAAAATATTCCGAGCAGGATTTGCTCAGTTCCAACTATCGCGTTTTTACCACTCTTGATCCTCAATTGCAGCGAGTCGCTGCGGCCGCCCTCGAAGCCGGCATGAAAAACGTGGACGCGATGCTGGCCGCGAAATACGCAAAATCACGCAAGTTGAAAGGCAAGAAAGCGGAACCGGAGCAGATTCCCCAGGTGCAGGCCGCGTTGATTGCGCTCGATCCCCGCACCGGCGAAATCAAGGCCCTCCTGGGCGGAAGAGATTACGGGCAAAGCCAGCTGAATCACGCACTGGCCCGTCGCCAGCCCGGTTCGGTCTTCAAGCCGTTCGTCTACGCCGCCGCCTTTAACAACGCCGTGGATGGCGCGCAGCCGGTTGTCACCCCGGCAACCACTATTGACGATGAGCCTACCGTGTTCGAATTCGACGGCCAGGAATATACGCCGAACAACTACGGCGAGCGTTTCATGGGAAAGGTCACGGTCCGGCAGGCTTTGACGAATTCGCTGAACGTCGCCACTGTAAAAGTGGCGGAAATGATTGGCTACGGTCGGGTCGTTCAGATCGCCCGCCAAATGGGCTTGAGCGCGAATATTCGTCCTACTCCCGCGGTCGCCCTTGGTGCCTACGAACTGACTCCTCTCGAAGTCGCTGGCGCTTACACGGCCTTCGCAACAATGGGCACGCGCGCCGAACCTTACTTTATCAAGTCGGTCGTCAGCGCGGGCGGCAACTCGCTCGAAAAATACGGCCCCACCACAAAGGCCGCTCTCGATCCTCGCGTCACGTATCTCGTCGACAGCATTCTAAAGGACGTCCTCAATAAAGGCACCGGCTCCCAGGTTCGCGCAAAGGGGTTCACGCTTCCCGCCGCTGGAAAGACCGGAACTTCACGAGATGGCTGGTTTGCCGGATTCACCAGCAACCTCGTTTGTGTGATCTGGATCGGCTTTGACGACAACCACGATCTTGGCCTCGCCGGCGGTGCGACCGCAGCTCCCATATGGGCCGACTTCATGATTCGCGCCACCGCACTGCCGGGCTATCGCGACGTTCGGGATTGGGACAAGCCGGCCGGCGTGGATTCCGACATCATCGACGCGGATACCCTGGAACTCGCCACCCCCAACTGCCCTGTGACCCGCGAGGAAGTTTATGTTTCAGGTTCGGGGCCAACGCAACTTTGTGAACTCCACGGCGGCCACAACCCTCTCAACGCCGCAGGATCTTTCCTCTCGCACATCTTCGGCGGGGGTTCCTCAACTCCCCCCGCGCCAAACTCCAGCGCCTCCCCAAACGGTCAGGTGGACAAAAACGGGGCGCCGGTTGCCGGGCAACCGGACGGGCAGGCTGTTGACCCGGCCAAGGCCCAGGAAAAGAAAAAAGGGCCTTTACAGAAGTTTTTTGGTATCTTTGGGGACAAGAAAAAGAAAGATCCGGTGAAGCCCGACCCGGACAAAGGAGCTTCGCCATGACCAGGAACTACTTGGCGATTCCCGCGGTATCCTTCCTCGCAGTTGCTCTCTCGCCTTCGTTGTCCTCCCAGGAAAACCTTGTTCGATTTGCGAATGATTCCATCTCCACCGCTGCCCAAAAGCCCGCTTCCTCGGGCCTGGCCGACGAGGAAATGGCCCGCTTGCACCTGGCTCGCAAGGAATACAGAGAGGCCCAGGAAATTTTCTATCGCCTCGCTCAGTCCGATCCCAAGAATCCGCTTTACTGGAATGAGTTGGGAATTGCGCTCCACAATCAGGCTCAGTTGGATCAGGCCCTCAAGTGCTACCAGAAAGCCGCCAAGGTGGATCCTCACTACGCCGACGCGCAGAATAACATCGGCACGGTCCTTTATGAACGCAAGAAATTTCCCAAGGCGATCCGCGCCTACAAACGGGCCATTTCGATTCGCGACAATTTTGCGCCCTTTTATTTGAACCTGGGCTACGCCTATTTCAGCCAGAAAGATTTCGAGAATTCGATTACCTCGTTCCGCAAGGCGCTGCAATTGGATCCGACTTCGCTTGATCCGACCAGGTCGCGCGGCGGCACCGTGATTCAGGATCGCTCCGTCAGCGTGGACCGCGGGCGTTTTTACTATCTTCTGGCCAAGTCCTTTGCCCAGCAGGGCGATGTGGACCGCGCGATTTTGTATCTCAGAAAAGCGCGGGACGAAGGCTACAGCGATTTCAATTCCATCCAGAAGGACCCCATCTTTTCCATGGTCCTGAAAAGCCCCGCGGCTGAAGATCTGCTGGCGCCGAAGCCCGTGGAATCCGCGCAACCCTGATCGTCACCCCTGATTCCGGTTTTTGATCGCTCCTTCTCGAGCGCGATTGCGTCGTTCCTTGAACAATCAGTTATTGCGGGTAGTGTATTTTCTGCAGGATTCCCTGGAACTCCGCGGTGTCTTTCACCGCGGCGAACTTGCTGTTCTGCGACTGCTTCAGGCGCAGCAGGGCAACGTCCCGTTCCTGATATGCCTTTTGCAGCCAATCCAGGCTTTGCTTTTTTTCGCCCAGCATCGAGTACAGCACGGCGATTTCGAAAGCGGAGACAAACCGTTTTTCCCGTTCCGCCAGCAGGAAAGTCAGCTGTTCACGCAGAGCCATTTCTTTAGCCGCTGCATAGCCCGATTTTTCGTAGGTGGATTTGACTTTCAGCGCTGCTTCCCGCTGCCCGCGGAGAAAAAGGGCCGTCGTGCCTTCGTTGATCGCTTCGGCATAGCGCTTGTCGTCCCTGTAAATTCCCGCAAGCAAAAAGTGGGCGCGGTCGGATGCAGGATCCAGTCCGATCGCCGCTTTAAGCTGAGTTTCCGCCTCCACGGGGCGTCCCGCCCCCATCAGGATGCTCCCCAGAGTCACCAGGTATTCCGCGTTCAGCGGGTCCAGTTCCACGGCGGTGCGTAGTTCCTCGATGGATTGATCGCGCCGGTCCTGCAACGACAGAAAAAGTCCGTTCCATTCATGCGCGCTCGGATCATTCACATTCAGCGTCAGCGCTTTTTGAATTTCCGCCTGTGCTCTCGCCCAGTCGTAATTTACGGTCAAGAGGGCGTCCGCAAGATAAATGTGCGCCTCGGGATTCGAAGGATTGATCTCAATCGCTTTTTCCGCCGCCGCACGCGCTTTCGCATACGCTTCCGTCGGCTTCAACAATCCGAGATTGGCCCCGCGTTCATAGATGCGCGCCAGGGCTGCATAGGGCGGCGCGCAATTCGGATCCTTCTTCATGCCTTCCTCAAAGGCGTGGAAAATGCGGTCCAGTCCTTCCTGCGTATGCACGTTGGACTCCGCCAGCCCGCGTAAGTAGAAGTCCATGGAATCCGCTTTCTTCACGTGCATCCTCGTGGCCGGCTCCAGCGCCGTATGCACCATGTTGGCGATTTCCGTGGCGACATCCGTTTCAATGTAGAGAGGTTCCCCGAACTCGTAATCGAACTGGTGGCTCCAGCGCGGTGATTGGTCCGCCACCCGGATCAGTTGTGCCACCACGCGGACGCGTGACCCTTCGCGGCGGATGCTGCCTTCCAGCAGATAGTCGGAATTTAATTCGCGCCCGATTTCCCGCGCCCCCTTGCCGGAGTGTTTGTATTTCATAGCGGAGGTCCGGGCGATCACACCCAGGTTTGGGGAATTCAGCCGGCCCAGTTGCGAAATGGTCTCTTCCGTCATCCCGTCGCTGAAATATTCCTGGGAAGGATCGTTGGTCAGATTTTCGAAGGGCAGCACCGCCACAATCGTCCGGCCGGGCATGCCGTTACTGCTGGCTCGTGCGTGACGATTGCTCCAGTAATAGCCCCCGCCAACCACGCCGATCAACGCGGCAGCCAGCAACAGCACCCGGCGGTTAAACAGCGGCCGGTGAGTTTCGGGCTGATAGTAGAAGGGATTCTGGACGGCGGTGCCCAGCACGTCCAGTTTTCCCGCTGGAAGCTCTTCGGGGATCTGCGCAGGGGGCACCTCAGTCTGCATTGGCGCAATGAACCGATATCCTCGCCGCGGAACCGTTTCCAGATACCGGGGTGAATCCGCCTCATCATTCAAGGCCGCCCGGATTTTCTTCACAGCCGTGTTCAGGGCGTGGTCGAAGTCTACAAAGGTGTCCCCTGGCCACACGCGCTGCCGCAATTCTTCCCGCGTCAGCAGCTCTCCCGGGCGTTCGAGCAACGCCACCAGGACCTGGATGGGCTGTTCCTGACAGCGAATGCGCATTCCGTTCTTCCGGAGCTCTCCTGTACGGGGGTCGACCTCAAAGGCGCCAAATCGAAAAATGGCTCGGAGGGGATTCGATGTACTCATAGTGACCTCGGTGTATTGGACGAAATGCATGGAAACTTGTGTCAATCGCCTCTTCCACACGCATCACTTTTCTCGAAATAAGTCCTGCCGCAAACGATAGTTAACCGGCCACCCACAATCTATCCGGAATCCATGCGCAAACCCTTGTGATACCCCGCCGGGCCTGTACGGTCGGCGATACCGTCGCAGGAGCGTGCGGCAGCTTTGCATCGCGTACTCACTGGCTTGGTTACCTTGTTTTTGGTTGGCTCTTGGACCTTGGGTTCGTCGCTGGCAGCGATGCCCCCAAAAAATCCGTCGCATCACTCTGATCGTTCGATTCCACGCGGCACGATTCCGGTAAAGGTTTACCGCGGGTTTTTGGTGGTTGCCGAAGGCCAATTTGGAGGTACCAGCGGCCGGCAGAATTTCATCATCGACACTGGAACTTCGCCCAGCATTCTCAATCTTGGTACCGCCCGGCAGCTCGCTCTGCCTCTCTCGCAGGCAAAACTCTCGGCCATCGGCCGTCAGTCAGAAATCTATGGCGCCACCGTGCCGGAAATTCGCCTTGGTCCTATACAAGCTTTGTCCGTGCCCGTCCTTGTCACGGACTTAGGCTCGGTCGAACGCGACCTGAATCTTCCAATCGCAGGAATTCTGGGAATGGATGTCCTTGGCAAGATCAGCTTCCGCCTCGATTACGGAAATCAGCTGATCGAATTCGGCGAGATTGCTCCTGTCGGAATTCCCGTAAATTTGTCCACTGGCGCGGATCTTCCCATCGCGGAAATTAAGGTTGCCGGAAAGCTGTTTCATCTTCTGGTGGACACCGGCTCCGACCGCCTGGTGTTTTTCGGAGCCAGGTCCGCCGCCGAAGTTTCCCCCAACGCAGCCAACCGCCTGCTGCAGGGCGCAAGCGTCGCCAGCGCCGTTCCGGTGCGCGCAGTCTCCCCGCTGGATTTTGAGTTGAATGGAAAGCGCTTCCATCAGGACGCCTACTTTGTTCCCGAGAGCGAAGAGCCGCTCTTCGACGGCCTGCTCAGCGTCCGCTCGCTGGGCATTCGCGTGCTCTCAATGGACGCGGAGCAGCGCATTGTCTATTTGTCGAAATGATGCCGCCGCCCGCGATACTGGCGCCTCTCGTCCACCGCCTCTGCTAGAATGTTGTCTTCATGGAAAAACGGCGGCATCGGCACCGCAATCTGTCCCTGCTTTTGTTCAGTAGCCTTCTATTTCTCTATCCAGGCGCTACACCAGGTCAGCAAAGCGCTGCTCCTTCCTCCGGCCGCTCTCCAGCGCTTCCGCAGAACGGCATCTTCCTCGTTTTTCCTTTCGAGAATGCGGGTGCGGCGCCGCGCCTGGAGTGGATCGGTGAGGGACTCGAAGAGCTGACCATTCAAAAACTTTCCTCGGCGAGCCAACAGGTGTTTTCGCATGAAGCCCGCCTGGACCAAATGGACCGCGCCGGTTTGCCGGCCAACGCAAAGTTGAGCCGCGCCACCATGCTGCACATCGCGCAGGACCTCGATGCCGATTACGTCGTCTTCGGGAATTTCACCTCCGATGGCACTTCGCTGACCGTCAACGCCCGCGTTTTGCGCGTCAATCCTGTCGCTCTGCTTCCCGGCTTGCGGGAAACCGGCCCTCTCGATTCCATGATGAATCTTTACACGCGGCTCACCTGGCGGCTGCTCATGGCGGTTGACCACAATTTCCCGCTGAATCAGGCGGAATTTTCGAAACTCCAGCGAGTGCTCTACCTGGGCGCGTTCGAACACTACATCCGCGGCCTGCTTGCGAACGATGACGAAGCCCGAATTCGCGACCTGAAAGAAGCCGTGCGCCTGGAACCGAATTGGCCGGATCCGGCGTTTTCTCTCGGCCAGGTTTATTTCACGCGCAACGATTGCGCTTCCGCTCTCCCGTGGTTTGCCCGCGTGCCCCCCACCAATGAACGCAGCGTCGAAGCGATTTTCGCAACGGGGGTGTGCAACCTCAGCCTCAATCAACCCGACAGAGCCGAGAAGATTTTCAGCAAACTTCAGCAGGATCTGAAGCTCAACATGGTGAGCGGCGCCGAATTGCCCGAAATCCTGAACAACCTGGCGCTCG
>DATLVJ010000802.1:0-11825 GCA_035577585.1 Candidatus Limnocylindrales bacterium | reverse complement strand
TGTGCGAGAAGACGAAGTCTTTCCGCCGGTGATCAGCGGGCACCCCTGGCTTCCTCATGCTGAGTGGAAAGATTGGGAAGAATCCTTCAAGACTTCCTATCGCGAATACGTCGACAACCAATACGAAAAAGACATGGCTGTCTATGCGGTGCGCGACGCCATCGGCCGCCTGGAAAATATCCAGAAGTTGGCTGCGCCATGGATGAATAGTTTAAAGGTCCATGCGGCTGCGTTGCCGCTAGCGGAGTTTACCGGCGTCATTGGCAGCCTGCGAGGTGCGAGATTTGGCCGCGACAGCGCTTGGCGAACCATGTCGGCCTTTGGAGCGCTCGATGAATATCGCCATACTCAGATTCCGCTGCTGATTTTCCATCAGTTGGTGCGCTGGGATTCCCAGTTCGATTGGGCTCACAGGTTCTATCACACCAATAATTGGTTCGCAGTCGCTGCCCGGCACTTCTTTGATGAATTGACACTGGGGCAAAATGCAATCGAGTTCGCCATCGGCACGAATTTCGTTCTGGAAACTGGGTTCACCAATTTGCAATTTGTTGGATTGGCTTCACTAGCTCGCGAATCCAGCGATCACATGTTCGAGAGGATGGTCACCAGCATTCAAACCGATGAGGCCCGGCATGCACAGATTGGACACCCTGTTCTCGATGTCGTCATGAAGCATGATCCCGAGTACGTGCAATATCTTCTCGACAAGTGGTTCTGGCGAAGTTGGCGCTTGTTCTCGATTTTGACTGGAGTCTCCACTGATTACCTGACGGCGCTGGCACAACGCCCCTATTCATTTAAGGAATTCATGGAAGAGTGGATCATCGATCAGTATCTGCGCACGCTTGACGAGTTTGGCCTCAAGAAGCCTTGGTATTGGGACATTTTTGAGGACGAACTAGAAATCTATCATCACATGATCTACGCCAGCGCCTACACTTATCGCGCGACTTTGTGGTTCGACTTCGTGATGCCAAGTCCCGCCGAGCGCAAATGGCTGCGCCAGAAATATCCCAAATATTGGGACGCTCTAGAAGCCGTCTGGGGGCAGGTGGACGAGCGTTGGAGAGCGGTTGGTCCCGGAGCTCCAAACGAACTGGCCGTTCATGGGACTGTGCTCCCCACCTTTTGCGATTTGTGCCAGTTGCCATTAAGCGCCGGCACTCCGCGGAAGAATACGGCGAACGTACTCGTCAGAGAGGGCCGCAAATATATCTTCTGCTCCGAGCCATGTCGGTGGATTTTCCTGCGCGAGCCGGAACGATATGCGAGTCACTTGGACTTGGTAAAACGCGTCCTTTCTGGCGAAGCTCCCGCTGACTTCACTAAATTGCTCATGGAGTATTTCCGGCTTACACCCGACACTTGGGGCCAAGACGCATATAACGGCGCCTACGATTGGCTTCAGGCACAAAAAACTTCTTCCGCTTAGTGTCCGATGAAAGGATCTGTATGGCCATACCTCTCTATGGCTTCCTGGAAGGCGACACCCTTGGGCTCCTCATATTGGCTGAGGAAAGCGAAACCATTCTTCAGCTCGCGCGAAAACTCCAGCAGGCGGCCAGCCTTCGAGTCGCCCTCATCGACAAAATCGACCTCGTTTACAACGGTAAAGCAGTCGATCCCAGGCTGACAGTTGCAGAGGCGGGTTTTCAGAATTTGGATCGCTTCGACGTGACCTCGAGAGGCGATCTATGACGTTTCGAAAAGTCGCGACCTTGGACGATCTCTGGAGCGGCGAAATGCTGGGTCTGGACGTGGGTGGGAACAGCATCCTGCTCGTCAACCTTGATGACCACGTCTATGCCTATGCCAACGAGTGTCCCCACCAGAAAAGCCGGTTGAGCGAGGGCGCCTTGGTGGAAAAAACTCTCCGTTGCGCCAGGCATCATTGGGAGTTCGATGTCTGCACAGGCCGCGGCATAAATCCTAAGAATTCCTGCTTGAAGGCTTACCCCGTAACCATTGAGAGTCGCGATATTCTTCTCGATCTCGATAATGATGAGGGGAGCCCCACGGAGTCTGCCCCGGATCGAGAGACTCCACAATGACTGCCCAATCGCCAGGAAGCCACGATTCCGTTGGTCCCGTTCTTCAGTCGGGGCCTGTCGCCAACGCCATCATAGCCGCGATCAAGGACCTGAACCAGAATGTCCTCGTCGTCGATCGCGGCGCCTATGTCAGGGTTCTCGTTCCGCAATGCTGCGTCGTAACCCGTTCGGCGATTGAAGAGCACTTGGGGCGCCCGTTTCGCTTTCCTGGGGAGTTGGAAACCGTCATGTCCGCTTTCAAGGGTTCGCTTGAGTTGAATCAGGAAGATGCGGCCTGGCGCTTTGCCCAGACCCGAACTGCTCCTTGAACCGGACTCCATCTCAGTTTCCGAGGATTTTATGGCACAACAAAAAACATACTGGCACCTTTTGCAGCAAAAGCGGATGCCAACCGAATATGAAATCGTGACTTCAAAACTCCTCTTCTACACCGGCGAGGGCTTCACCGGAAAGCGGTTCGAACTCGATGTACCACTGCAGGATTGGTACAAACGGTTCCAGGAGGACTCGCCCCTCACCTGCACTTCTTGGGAAACTTTCCGGGATCCGCGTGAGACTACTTACACAAAGTACACCGAGATTCAAAGAGATAAGGAAATCTTCGTGGACGGCATCCTGGAAGAAATCGAATCGAGCGGCTATGATGGCCGGCTTTCACCTCGCTGGCTGCACGTTCTTTCTCGCGTTGTTGCTCCTCTGCGATATCCGGGACACGGCCTGCAGATGCTGGCAGCTTATGTGGGACAAATGGCTCCGAGCGGACGTATTGTCATCACAGCAACCCTGCAGGCAGGAGATGAAATGCGCCGCGTGCAGCGAATTGCCTACCGAACCCGGCAACTGCAACACGTTTATCGTGATTTCGCTGCTGATAGCAAGGCGCGCTGGCAGACCGATCCTCTATGGCAGCCTTTGCGCATCGCAATTGAGAAACTGCTAATTTGTTACGATTGGGCCGAGGCTTTCGTTGGCCTGAACCTCGTGCTCAAGCCACTGATGGACGAGTTGATTATGAGCTGCCTCAGCGATCTTGCGCTACGTGAAGGAGACTATTTGCTAGGTCGAATCTTTTATTCACTCAACGAGGACTGTAGGTGGCATCGGGAATGGAGCCAGGCTCTGACCCGGATGACAATCGAAGACAATCCGGACAACAGCGGCACTATTCAAGGCTGGATCGAGAAGTGGCATCCTGTCGCAGCTCGTGCCTTGCAAGCATTTGCCCCCTTGTTTGACGGGAAATTGGAAGATGCTCAGATGCCGCCGCTCGAGGGTGTGACCCAGAGGATCGAGAAATACTATCGGGATTATTTGTCCAGCATGGGACTGCAACCTTCCACTTCCGGCACTCTCCGGTCCTGATCGGATTGAAATTCACGTTGTGAATTAACGCTCGGGGCTCATCCCCTTGCCTCGATTTTCGTGGATAGAGCGAAATGAAAGCTTGCCCCGCGTGGGGAGTTGTCGGTGGCCCACAAGCGGCCGCCATGCGATTCAACTATGGAACGGCAGATCCGCAGTCCCATACCGGTGCCGTGAGGTTTGGTGGTGAAGAACGCATTGAAGATCTCATCCGCCTGCCCGGGTGGCAACCCAACACCCGTATCGCTGACGGACACCAAAAGGTGCTCGTTTTCGGCTCGCTGGGATTTGATGGCGAGTTCCCGCATCCCGTCTACGCTCTTCATCGCATCGATGCTGTTCATCATCAGGTTCATCAGCACTTGTTGCAATTGCACGCGATCCCCCACGACGGGGGGAAGATCTGCCGCGAGTTCCGTCCGGACTGAAATCGAGTGGCGTGTGGCCTCGCCATGCAGCAGGACCGTCATCTCTTCGATCACTTCGTTTACGTCAACTTTTTCCAGCTGCAGAGTACCCTTTTGAAAGAGCAAGCGAATTCGACTGATGATTTCCGCGGCCCGCGTTCCGTCTTTCACGATCCTCAGGGCCGACGCTCGGGCTTTGTCGAGGTTTGGGACGTCGGCGGCGAGCCAGCGGATACAACTATTTGCGCTGGTGACAGCGGCGGCAATCGGTTGATTCACTTCGTGTGCCAGAGAAGCGGTCAGCTCTCCCATGGTGGTCACCCGGCTAACGTGCGCGAGATCGGACTGCACCCGGCGCAGATTCTCTTCGGCCCTTTTGCGTTCACGACTCTCGGCTTCCAGAGCCCGGTTGGCGGTCAAGAGATCTTGAACGGTTTCTTTAAGGTCATCGCGCGCGCGCCGGAGCGATTCCGTGGCGCTTCTTTGGGCGATGCTCAGCGCTCCCACAAACACTGCTGACAGCAAGAAGGCGATGAGCCGAGGAATCTCATCTGTCTTCGCATACAGCGAATACATCGGGGCCAAAAAGTAATAATCGAAAGCGAGCGCGGAGAGGACCGTCGCGAGCAATCCAGGCAAGACACCCCCGAACCAGGCACTCAGTATGACGGCGCAAAGGAAAAGTGATACGGGAGACTCTTGCAAATGAAACGGCGGCCACCGTGAAATGCCGAGTGCCGCGGCAACCGAAAAAACAGCGATCCAGTAGCTCCAAATGGCAGGCAGATTGGGCCACAAGAGAGGATTTGACCGGGGCATACTGGGCTCCTGGAATGCAGAGTACCGCTCTCTGCATTCGAATCTTAACATCAGGAGTAACCCGGTCCCACCCGGTCGGTCCTGGGGCAGGTGAGATGCACGTCTTCTTCCGCGGATAGAATAGTTATCCCGGTTCATCCAGCCCACTGGACTGGGTGCCAACAGTCCGACAGCTTGGCGAATCGACTGACGTGGCTAAGTTCCTCCAAGCAAACCTATCTCTCATCCCCCCCGTAATTTCCAAACTGCAATCGTGACGCACAATTTCGGGCATCCGAATTGCTTTTCCAATCACAGCTGGCGTATTCCCCCTGAGTCGAATTTGCAAAGAGCAATCACCAACGAGTCGGGGACGCTAGACCGGAGTTGGGGACGCGGGAAGGAGTAAAACCATGAAACCTGTTTCGATTTTTAACTGGTATCGGATCTTGCGAGTCCGCCATCAGTTGCCTGTGATTCACGCCATTCGTGGCGCGCTGTGGCTGGCGCGCTAGTCAGCTTTTCCTATCTTGCGCCGCATCGGCGGGGGAGGATCGAAATCATGAAAGCGTTTTCCAATCCAAATACGGGCAACGACACCGATGGTGCGTTGGTCACGGCCACGAAGTGCGGTGATACGCGGGCTTTCGAGCGCCTGGTTGTGCGCCATCAACAGAGAGCGCTTGCCGTGGCACATCAAATCACAAGGAACCGTGAGGATGCCGAAGATGTTGTGCAGGACAGTTTTCACAAGGCCTTCTGTCATCTCGGCGATTTTGAAGAAAAGGCCCGGTTCTCTACCTGGCTGACACGTATCGTTATGAATGAATCTTATATGATGCTGCGTCGCAGACGGAGGACCATGGAAGTTTTGCCCGAGAGTCCTGAGGATGGAATAGAGTCCGCCCCGGAACGATTCGTTGATGAGAGCCCAAGTCCGGAAGAGGCGTACTGGCGGCGCGAGCGTCGGGAACTTTTGACGAAAGCGGTCAATCGCTTGCGTCCGAGAGTGCGCAGGGTGATATTTCTCCGTGACTTCGAAGAACGATCTGTCAAAGAAACGGCTCAGATTGTGGGCACCTCCATTACCGCCGTGAAAGCACGTCTTTTTCAAGGACGTAGGAAGCTACTAAGAACCGTGAAGCCAGAACTTCTACGTGACTTTACACACTCGGCTGGGCCGAGGCACAGGGCTGTAAAAGCCTAGGATCCAAGTAAACAATTCAGGGCGCGAATGGTAGTCTGCGCTCCTGGTCCACTAAGGTGTCGTGAAGCTCTGTACTGGGCTTTTAACTCCATCACTCTTGCCGCTGGAGTCCATCGAATCAACCGTGTAGTAGTAAGTGGTTTTTGCGGGCAGGTCGTCCATGCGCACGCGGAAAACTGTGTAGTCATGGGTTGGGTTCAGCCGGATGTGCGACTTTGCAGTCAAGTCAAGTTGCTTGGGATCCGTGCCGTAGTGCACCACGGCAAAGTGCTCGGGCGAGCCGCCAGGATTGTTGCTGGTCCAGCGAATGATGGTCAAATGCTCGTGGTTCAGTTCGATTTCGGGTCCCTGCCTTAGTTCCATGTGATCCGCCCGTTTTGACGAGGGCACGAACTGGCCAACTGCAGGGGACGTTGCAAACCAAGAACCCACGAAAGTGAATAACACCAAAGATAACTTCGCTCTCTTCATTTGGACACCTCAACAAAGATTTACTTGCAAGCTAAAGTTCGGAACAGCAGTAAATCCGGCTTTTGGAAAACAGCGCGGACTAAATTCCACCTTGCCTCTCTCCGGCTGGTCCCACTCGACCGCTCAGTCGCGAAGGGACCAGCCTATGGAGAGAGTTAACTACCACCAGGTATACGTTGTTTGACACCTCACAATGCCGTTAGGGAATCGGCATTGTGGGAAGCGGCGCAAGACCGCATATCGCCGCCGGGCAAGGCGGCAGTGTCGGCGTGGGGATCAGGAACTCATTTCCCTGCGTCGCTGCTGTGCCACCCGTCTTGCAAACGCCTGTATAGGCTCCGCTATCGGGGAAGGGCCTTGTGTAACCGTCGGTGAGCGTCTGAAGGAAGGCCACGATCTGGTCCTCCTCCGTATCCGTCAAACCGAGCATTCCTAGCGTCATGTCCTCGTTGTTTTTCACTTCGGCCATCGGCCAGCAATTCACCTTTTCCGTGGTGCCGGCTGGACAGTGTCCGGAAGTTATAGTCGGAAAGGGATAAACGTCTCTGGTGTTATAGAAGTGCACCAATTGCTTCAGGCTCTTGATGTATCCATTGTGGAAGAACTCCTTCTGGAAGTACGGCCCTGGAGCTTCAGTGGTAGGGCACTGTGGGGGTGTCATTGCCACGTTGCGGGCGCTAGAGGTTTGCATCAGGCCATCGGATGCTGGCGCGAACGGTGTCCAATCGTCATTGGGGCTTGCCCAAGTGCCGAAGCCGCTTCGCAGGAAAGTTCCTAGTCCCAGATCGCGGTAGCCAAAGCCAAAGGGATTTGCAGTGAAGCCGAAGAAATCCGGCGTGGTTTGATAGTAGAAAGCATTTCTCGGATTGAGTGGCAAGCCGAGATTAGCCGAGCCGAAGCAGGTAAACAGCGGCGCAGTGGATGCTGCCGCGCCAGTGTCCATGCTGTTGGGGGCGCTCCCTTGCGGTGGTGGGGGCGTCGGCGCGGTAGACCTTCCATCCAGATGGCAGGAGTTGCAGTTCGCTTTGCCACGGAACAGGTTGTAACCCGCCATCTCATCTGCGGACAACGGATTGTTGGTTGGGTCATGCAGGAACGCGTCGAATTTCGACGAAAAAGCGCTGACATCCGGGGAAGCTTCGTATTGATCAAGCGATTGGCCCCAGTGGTCGTAGACGTGGTTTGCTATCGCGCGGTCCGTGGAAGACAGCTTGATCGGCATGGTGTCCGTTCCGAATGTGCTGGCCCCTCCGGGGGTCTCGCAAATCTCCTCAGCGTTATGCGGGAACTTGATGGCATTTAAGTCATCGCCCCACAGTTCGATAAAGAACGACTTATACACGGCGCTCTGAAGTCGGAACGCGACGCAAGCCGTATCAGGCAACGCGTGTTCTTGCGTATCGACCGGAGGGCCCTGAGCCTGATTGGCATCCGGACTCCCAAGCAGGTAGCCAGTCGCTCGCGAATCCCAGAAGTTTCCGCCAAAAAAGGCTTGCTGGGTCTCGTTGTAATTGAGAACAGGGAAACTGGGTGCATAGGTGTATCTTTGCGCGGTCCGCTTGCCGGCTCGATACGGATACGATGCGGGGTAAGCGACCATTGTCAGATTGACGGATGGGATCGGTCCGCTGAAGCCGGCGTACGGCATATGGCAGAACGCGCAGGCCCTATCCTTGAACGGCGAGATATTCCTGTCGAAATTCAGCGCCTTGCCCACTAAGACGTTTAACCTTTGTCCGGTGTGGGCCAGTAAGGGCGGTTGATTTGTCAGCGTCGGCGGCGTTAATGCACGCAACTGCGCCAGCGCTTCGGCTTCGATGCCATCAATTTCACGTAGGACCCGGGCTATCTCAGAATTCAAATCGCTGGGAAGAATCCCGGGCGGGTACGGGTTGTATGGTGGGGGCAGTTTATCGTGCACATCTTTTTGACCTTGATCGACCAGCTGACCTTCGTCACTTCTCTGAGCATGATCACTTCTCTGACCGCGCTCACTCTTCTGACCTCCCCGTGCTGGTGCAGCTCCATTCTTCGCCGACACGAGTACAGTTTGAGAGGAGATGAGTAAAGTGGCGATAGCCATGATGAGAATTGCCCATAGTGCTCTTAGTTTTCTTCGCTTCATGACCCTATCCTTTCGTGATTTAGCGTTCGCAAGGAATTGCGCTGGATGTCGCGTTTTGTGAACGAACTAGGTGCCACAATCGAGGCGTCGTCCGATTGCTTATGCATGACGCGGCATAGCAAGAAACGGAGCAAGTGTTGTTTTTGGGATTGCACAATAGGGGGTATCGATCTGACAGGCAGGCAGAGTCATTTCCTGTACAGATCGCGATCTCTGCCGCATTGGATTGGGTTAGCGGAAGGGACTCACCCGCAACCAACCCCGACAGGAATCAAAACCGGTTCGCGGCGGCTGACTGACTTTCTCAGGGCGACTGGACCAGGGAAACGATCCAGGCGCGCAAATAACTTGATTGAAAATGCCAGAAGGGCTGGTCTGGCAAATTCTTCTCCCGAGCCCACATGCTCGTCCCGTTTTCTTGCGAGTACAACGTCCCAGACTCAAATTAGGAGTGCAGATTCTCCTGGCCCTCCCGGGCCGATCCAGGGACAGCAAAGGGAAGTAGAAAAGAAAGGGCAATACATTCGCGACGCAGCGGATGTTCTATAGAAGGTGCAGCTACGCTTTTATCTGGTTAACCGAACAAAGCACAGAGGGAAAGCTTCTGCGGTTTTCTAACCCGAGTTTCCTGAGAAGATTGGAGACATGGAATTTTGCCGTGCGTTCGCTAATGCTCAGTTGGTGCGCAATCTCCTTGTTTCTGAGATGCCTGAAAAGAAGCTGGAGCACTTGAGCTTCTCGTGATGTCAGTGATTCACCTGCCATAAGCTGCTTATCGAGCAGTGTCTTCATTTGCTTGATGAATGTCAGCAGCACTTCTGAAGGCACCCAGACATCGCCACGAAGTAAAGCCATTGTCGCCTTTGGAAGTTCCGTCTTCCAGTTTGGGTGCAACGTTACGAAGCCGTCAATTCCCCAGTGAAATAACGGTGTCAGCTCGCTCTCACTACTTCTATGAGGAGGAAGAAGAGCTAGGAATTTGCTGCCGGGCGAATTGGAGCGTAATCGGCCGCTCATGGGCCCCAAAGGCAAATTTAAAGAGCAGCCGTCCAGTAAAAAAAGTCGCGGAAAATTCGGCTGTTTGAGTGTCTCGGCTTCACTGGCAATGTGCGGCAGGAGAATTTTGGCGAGGGCTTTTTGCACGGAAAGCGCCTGCTCGATGTCGCGGGCTCCCAGAAGGTGAGAGCTAACTACTTGAAGAGCGAGAGCCATCAAGGCCTCCGCCCCCTCGTCGCGAAACCCAATAATTCCCAAACCGGGCCGGCCGCTGCGTACGATGGGGGGACTTTTCGCACGCTCGGACGAATCAACTGGAAGCATAAGAATATCTTTTCCGCGGGGATTTGCAACCAAAACTGATTCCGCGAAAGCCTCGAAAATTCATTCATCGCGATCCCACCAGCTCGGGAATGGCCGAAAGTTCTAAGTATTCTTCTTTCGTTAGGCGGAGGGAACCCGCCGCGACGTTCTGCTCGAGATGTTCGACCGAGGAAGTCCCGGGGATTGGCAGAATGATGGGAGATCGTTGCAGCAGCCAAGCGAGGGCCACCTGGGTGGGGCTCGCGCGGTGGGCCTGCGCGATGCGGCCAAGCACTTCTCCGGCAACTCTGCCTGCTCCCAGGGGAAACCATGGAATAAAGGCAATTCCATTGCGTTCACAATAGTCCACGACGTAGTCCCATTCGCGGTCCGCAAAGCTATAGCGATTCTGCACGGAGACGATAGGGACAATTCTCCGCGCTCGCTCGATGTGCTCTTGCGTGACGTTGGACAGGGCGACCAGGCGAATCTTGCCTTCGTTTTGCAGCTGAGCCAGTGTTTCCACGGACGCTTCAAACGGGACGACGGGATCCGGAATATGCAATTGATAGACATCAATGCGGTCCAGGCGCAGTCTCTTTAGACTTCCCTCAACTGCCTTGCGAAGGTGCGCAGGAGTGGCGTCGTGGGTCCACTGGTTCGGCCCGGGGCGGTTCCATCCACCCTTGGTGGCGATCACGAGCTCAGCCGGGTAGGGAAACAACGCCTCGGCAATCAGTTCCTCGCTTACGTGTGGGCCGTAAGAATCCGCCGTATCGATGAAATCTACATGCAGTTCCACAGCGCGGCGAAGGACCGCTAACGCCCCTTCCTTATCTTTTGGCGGCCCCCAGATGCCTTCACCGGTCAGCCGCATCGCTCCGAAACCGAGACGATGCACGGAAAGTTCCCCGCCGAGCGAGATATCTCCAGCCACACTTGCAGAAAGCTTCTTTTCGTTCATGATTGACCTCCGAACTCTTTCTTTTCGATTTATCCAATGCTCGCCGTCACAGGTTTAGCCGTTTCGCGAGACGGTGGAGCCATGAATTCCGGCCCGACTGGATCGCGGATACTCTCGCGAAGAATCGCGTCGATAGCGGCGAAATCCTCTTTTGTCAGGGACCAGCCAGTCACCTCGTTGATGGGCGCCAGCTGTTCCGGACGCCGCGCGCCCCAGAGCGCGATGCCGACGCCTGGTTGGTCAAGCAACCAGCGAACCGCCAGATGAATCACGCGCTTGCCAAAATGCTCGCGGGCATAGGTATCCAGTTTGCTCGCCGCGTCCAGGTACTCGGCGAAATGAGGTTGCTGAAACTTCGGATCGCTGGTCTTGCGCATGTCCTCGCTGGAAAACTGGCGGTCGGCATGCATGGCGCCGCTCAGCAATCCGCGGCAGAGGGCTCCATAGGTGAGTGTGGTGAGGTTGTGGCTGAGAGCGTACGGCAAAACATCGCGCTCTATTTCACGTTCGAAGAGATTGTAAGGCGGCTGAATCGTGTGAAGTGGCGCGGCGGCTTCGAAACGCTCCATCTGTTCCGGCGAATAATTGCTAACGCCGATGGCGCGAATCTTGCCCTGCTCGTAGAGCTCGCGAAGCGTTTCGGCGGTTTCCTCAATGGGAACCAGAGGATCAGGCCAGTGAACCTGGTAGATATCAATGTAGTCCGTTTGCAGGCGACGGAGCGAATCACCGAACTCCTGGAGAATCCGCCGGCGGGTGGAGTTCCGCTCGATTTTGCCGGTCGTCCAGTCAAGGCCGACTTTCGTGGCCAGGATGACTGTCTCGCGGCCACCGTGTTGCCGCAAAGCTTCTCCAACGATCTCTTCGGATCGCCCCTGACCGTAGACGGGCGCGGTATCGAGCGAACGGACGCCTTGATCCAGCGCCGCATGAATTGTGCGAATGGACTCTTTCTCGTCGCTTCCGCCCCACATCCAGCCGCCGATGGCCCAGGTGCCGAGTGCGATTCGCGAAGAGTTTAGATTAGTCCCCTTGATATTGATGTAGTCCAGCATATTGTCCTTCCTTGTTCCTTTTTCTGAGAACTCGTTAAGTTTCTAACCCAGCCACTGTGGGTTCGCGTATGTGCCGTCAAACT
>DATLVJ010000801.1:0-4307 GCA_035577585.1 Candidatus Limnocylindrales bacterium | reverse complement strand
CGGTATTCGTCGTCCATGGGCATCTGCCACATTTTTTCGCCGGCGGCTTTGGCGCTGGCGAGGAGTTTGTCGGTCCAGGCTTGATCGGAGCCGAAGACACCGACGTTGATGCTGGCGAGAGCGACGACGATGGCGCCGGTGAGAGTGGCGGCATCGACGAGATGGGTGGCGCCCAACTGTTTGGCGTAGTGGACGCCATCGGCGAGAATGAGGCGCCCTTCGGCGTCGGTGTTGAGAACTTCGATGGTCTTGCCGGACATGGCGGTTTGAATGTCGCCGGGCTTTTGCGCTTTTCCGCCGGGCATATTTTCGGTGGAGGGGACGACGCAGATCACTTTGACGTTGGGCCTGAGGCCTGCGACAGCGCGCATGATGCCGAGCATTGTTGCGCCACCAGCCATGTCGTACTTCATTTTTTCCATGCCGTCGGCGGGCTTGATGGAGATGCCACCGGTGTCGAAGGTGACGGCCTTTCCGACCAAGCCGATTACGGGAGCGCCGGGTTTTGGATTCGCGGGCGTGTAGGTGATGACGATCATGCGGGGGGGCTCGACGCTGCCCTGGGCGACGCTGAGGAGGGCACCCATTTTCAGCGAGGCGATTTTCTTCTCGTCGAGGATTTCGACAGCGAGGCCGGCTTGCTTGGCCATGGCTTCGGCTTTATCGGCGAGAATTTTCGGTGTCAATTTATTGGAAGGCTCATTCACGAGGTCGCGAGTGAAATTTTGAGAGTCGCCGATGATTTGTCCGCGGGCAATTCCCTTTTCAGCTGAGGATTTTTCGGCGTCGGAGAAGCCGGCAATTGTAAAAGTTTCGATAAATTTGTCATTTTTCTTGTCGGTCTTGTACTTGTCGGTTTCGAAATCGGCGACAATGGCGCTTTCGGTGACGGCTTGAGCGACAGCGTCGGTGGAATCGCCTTCGCGAACGAGGAAGACAACCTTGTGGACGGCGCGAGCCTTCAAATAGCGCAGGGCGGCGCCAGCAACTTTGCGGAGAGTGGCGGGATTGAATTGTTCGCGCTTCCCTGCCCCGACGAGGAGCAGGCGGGCAGCTTTGAAGCCGGCTGGGGCGTAGAGCAAGGTGGTTTCGAGGGATTTGCCGGTGAGTTCGCCGCTTTTGGAGAGGCGGGAGAGCATGCCGCCGGTAAGCTTGTCGAGTTCGGCGGGACGGCCTTGGGTGAGGTCGCCATTTTCAAAAACGTAAGTGACAAGAGCATCGGTTTCGAGTGAAGCAAAGGGTTTTGTATCGAGTGAGATTTGCATGATGAGATTATCGCCTCCGGTTGCGATAGAGAGCTTGATCGGCTTCCCTGCGGGCATCCTTGTCGCGCTCGTCCTGACGGCGGTCCCAGGATTTTTTGCCCTGGGCCAGCGCGATTTCGACTTTGGCGAGGCCGTTGCGGAAATAGATGCGCAGAGGGATGACGGTTAAACCTTTGGATTCGGTGCGGACTGAAAATTTATGAATCTCGCGTTTGTGAAGAAGAAGTTTGCGTTCGCCGAGAGGCTCGTGGTTCCAAGGGCCGCCGGGCATGTATTGGGCGATGTGGGCGTTGACGAGGAAAGGGCCGCTGGGCTTGAAATCCACGTAGGCGTCACGGATGTTGGCTTTGCCTTCGCGGAGGGCTTTCACTTCAGTGCCGTGAAGGACGAGGCCTGCCTCCATCCTTTCGAGGATGTGGTAGTTGTAGGAGGCGGAGCGATTCTGCGCGACGATTTTCTCGCCCGACTCTTTCGAGTCTTTGCTCTTTTGGGTGCCCTTCTGGGCGCCCTTCCCGGGTTGCTTAGTCGGCTTGGTCACAATCTTTCATTTTACCTGATGAAGCGTCTAATAAGGATGTCCGGAAGAGCTGCCCAGCAAGATGAGCACATTCCCAGCCACCGGCAACCCGATTGGGGAAAGACTGGGGAACTAGCTCATGAGACGGCCTAAAAAACTTCACATACAGAATCCACCTGCTTGCCGGGCTGAGGAGGCCGATGCTAGACTCCATGAGATAGCAAAGACTCGGCTTGCCCTGCGTCGAGATTCCGGAGATTACATGCGCCGATGGTGCCAGTTTGGCGTCCTTATTGCCGTGGCGGTGTTTGCGGCGGGATGCCCGAAGGACAAGCAGGACTACAAATCCGCCCGCCACGCAGTGGACTTGAAAGATTACGACGCGGCAGTGGATTACTACCTGAAGGCCACGAAATCCGACCCCCACAACGTGAATTATAAGATCGGATTGGACCAATCGAGGTTCGAGGCGGGGGCGGCGCACGTCCAAAAAGGATTGAAGCTGCGGGATAAGGGAGATCTGCAAGGGGCGGTCTCGGAATTCCAGAGAGCGCAGATCATGGACCCCTCCAGCACCGCCGCAGACCAGGAATTAAAGCGGACGCTGCAGATGATAGCTGAGCAGGCGCAGGCGACACAGACGGCGGATCAACCATTGATGGAGAATGGGCAACCGGGACTGGCTGCGGAGCCGCCGGAACTGAAGCCGCTGTCGCGGGCGCCGATCAATTTGCGGATGTCGAACGATATCAAGGTGGTGTACGACACGATTGGGAAGCTGGCCGGGCTGACGGTGATATACGACCCCGATTTGCAGGCGCGGCGGATTTCGGTGGATTTGAGCAATGTGACGCTGGAGCAGGCGCTGGATATCGTGTCGCTGCAGAGCAAGGGCTTCTGGAAGCCGGTGACCGAGAACATCATTATGATCGTGCCGGATAATACGCAGAAGCGTCGCGATTACGAAGAGCAGGTGGTGCGCACGTTTTACCTGAGCAACGTGGCGATTGCGCAGGACCTGACGGAAATCACGACGGGATTGCGGCAATTGCTCGACCTGAAACGCATCCAGCAGGTGAACGCGCAGAACGCGATCATTATCCGGGATACCCCGGACAAGATTGCGCTGGCGGAAAAAATCATCCGGGACATTGATAAGGCCAAGCCGGAAGTGATCATTCAGATGGAAGTGCTGCAGGCGCGAACGGACAAGCTGCGGAATTTGGGTATCCTGCCGGGGCAGAGCGCGTCGATCGCGATTAATCCTAACGCCACCACCACGAACAATTCTTCGGGATCGGGCACGAGCACTTCGAACACAACCCCGGGAACAGTGACGCTGAACCAGCTGACGCACCTTAACCAGAATGATGTTGTGCTGACATTGCCAGGCGCGACAGCGAATTTTGTGCTGACGGATACTGCGACGAAGATTATTGACAATCCGGAGATCCGAGCGATTGACGGGCAGCCGGCGAAATTGCGCGTGGGCGACCGCGTGCCAGTGGCGACGGGAAGTTTTCAGGCGGGAGTTGGCGTGGGCTCGACGGCAGGCGCTGGGTTCGTGAACCCGCTGGTGAACACACAATTCCAGTACATCGATGTCGGCGTGAACGTGGACATTACACCGCACGTGCATGCGAACCGGGACATCAGCTTGAAGATTTCGGTGGAAGTCTCTTCCGTGACGGGACAATCGACGATCGGCGGCATCCAGCAGCCGATCATCAGTCAACGAAAAATCGAGCATGAAATCCGCCTGAAGGAAGGCGAAGTGAGCATCCTGGGCGGATTGTTTGAGCGGGTGGACTCGAAGACTTTGAACGGATGGCCGGGACTGGCGAATGTGCCGATCATGCGATATCTGTTTTCGACGGACAACGTGGAGCGACAGGAAAACGAGAACCTGATCGTGCTGATTCCGCGGATTGTGCGGATGCCAGATTGGACGAAGGCGAATTTGCGCGCGATTTACTCGGGCACCGAAACGTATCCGGGCGTAAAGCGAGAGATGGACATCAAGACGCCATCGGCAAATCCCAGTCCCGCGGCACCGGGGGCCACTGGGCAGAATCCAGTTGCACCCGGAGCGGTAGCTCCGGCGACCCAGCAGCCGGTGAATACGCCGGCCGTGCCGCAGGCGCAGACGAGCGGGCCGCGGATTCATTTTGAGCCGGGAACGCTGAATCTGGCGCCCGGGCAGACCGCCACGATCGGCGTGGTGGTGGAAAATGTGAACGACCTCTTCAGCGTGCCGATGCTGCTGCAATACAACCAGGCGATCATCAGCGTTGAGGAAGTGCGGCACGGAGGATTCCTCTCCGGCGGGACGCAAGAGATTGCGCTGGTGCAGCGCGTGGATAAAGAGCACGGGCAAGCGATCATATCTGCTACGCGCCAGCCGAATACACCGGGAGTGAATGGAACCGGCACGCTGCTGGGCGTGGTGGTGAAGGCGTTGGCACCGGGCACGACGAACCTTTCGATCGTGCAAGTGAACGCGAAGGACTCACAGCAACGGCCGA
>DATLVJ010000800.1:0-4841 GCA_035577585.1 Candidatus Limnocylindrales bacterium | reverse complement strand
CCCTTTGGCGGCGAGGTCAACGATCGAGGGGAGGCCGTAGGTTTTTCCGAAACGGACGCCCTGGACCCGAACGGCGAAGACGTTTGCGGCTTCGGCACACACCTAACGTGTAGTGCGTTCCTTTGGCGAAAGGGCCACATGAGCGCTCTACCGACGCTCGGCGGAAATAACGCGCAGGCCACCGCCATCAATAACCGCGGACAAATCACAGGGTTTGCGGAAAACGGTACCGTGGACTCCTCATGCTCCGCTAACGCAACTAATACTCGGATTCAACTGCCGGTGATATGGGAAGACGGCAAAGCCCGAGCTCTTCATACAGTGGGTACCGATCTAGACGGGGTAGCAAACGCCATCAACGATCAAGGCCAAGCCGTAGGCTCCTCGGGAAACTGCGCCGGAGGGCAGCACGCCGTACTGTGGGAAAAAAACGGCACTGCTCGTAACCTCGGTGCGGGCGCCGCCGCCTTCGGGATTAACAACCAGGGCCAAATTGTTGGGTTAGCCCCCAGCGTTGACGGCTCAACGTTCACTGCCGCTCTTTGGCAGAACGGCACAATCAAAAACCTCGGCACTCTGGGAGATCATGCCGCCATAGCCAGCGGCATTAACGACAAGGGCCAAGTGGTGGGAAGCACCCTGGACTCCAACTTCAACTTCGACGCCCACGCCTTCATCTATCAGGACGGCGTGATGAC
This sequence comes from Candidatus Limnocylindrales bacterium, assembly GCA_035577585.1. Taxonomy (GTDB): domain Bacteria; phylum Acidobacteriota; class Terriglobia; order Acidiferrales; family UBA7541; genus Acidiferrum. The sequence continues at coordinate 4,143 of DATLVJ010000800.1, read as the reverse complement.
CGACCTTAGCAAGCTGTTTCCTGAGGAATCCAACCTCTTCCCCACCATGGCTAACCAGATCAACGAGCGCGGACAAATCGTGGGAATGGCGACGGTGCTCAGCGGGCCGCATGAGGGCGAGACCCACGCCTTTCTGGCAACCCCAGTAGAGGAGCGCGAAGGCAGGACGGTTGCAGACGCCGCACCTGCACACCCGCACTCCAATTTGCCCGCAAATGCTGGCAAAAAGCTCTTGCAGAAACTCGGGCGGGGCCGATTCGACCAATAAAGACACTTCGTTCCTCTGGGTGTGTGCCTGATCTCTGCTCCGTTTGAGATCTCCCGGACCCGACGGCATGCACGATCAGGAGCACGAACCCGTGAGGCGTGTTAAACGGCACGCCTCACGGGTACTTTTTCGATACGAAAAATTAATTTGAATTTTGCTCCCCAGCTAGGCGTTGCGTGATTGTTGGAGCGTCCCCGGTCTGATGATCGACGATTTGAAAGAGCAGGAAAGCGTGCACGGCGTCCGTTGTTTCCGGACTGGAGGTGACAAGCCGTATCCGCGCGCCGCGATCCGTTTCTGAAAATTCGTAGCGAATCTGTTCCTTGAGTCTAGTCATCGTGGCCGTGCCCGGAGGGCTGGTGTCGTGAATGAGCATCGGCGCATTGAAGTTACCTGCAGAAAACATTTTGACGATGTGTCCGAGGTGCGCGCGGACCTGCTCGATGCTGGCTTTGTCGTTCGGGTCTTTCGCCGTGACGGCGATTTCTCCTCCGTCCTTGAATAGCCGGAAGTGGTGCGTCGTGGCTTCGTGAGAGAAGCCCATCACATGCTCTCCACGCTTGACGATATCTTCCGAACGCTTGTCCTGGTCCGCTGGTGGATTCTGTTGAGCGTTCACCATACCTGGAAGGATGGCCAGCAAGAAGAGAAGCAGCATCGTGCGCATGATCTAAAGTCCTTTCTTCTTCGGGAGTGTTCGAGGACCGGAAACAACCCCGTCGTTTGATCTTGGTGGCACGTTTTCAAGCAACCGTGCGACTTCACCCGGTTTTGTCCGCCGTAACCGCTTGTCCCACTCCCCCGACAGTCGATTCATTTCAGCGCGCAAAGAAGTCAGATTTCTGATTTGCTGATCGAGGTTGTGGATTTTCGAACGCAGCAAGTCGCGGACGTGGCGACAGGGTGCACCGCCCTTGTCGCGCAAGGCTAGAATGGTTTTTAGCTCAGAGAGGGAGAAGCCAATCGTCAGAGCCCGTCGAATCAGTTCCACCCGTTGTGGAGATGTCGGAGGATACTCGCGGTAATTTCCTGCCGTGCGCTGGGGCAGAGGCAAGAGTCCAAGACGCTCATAGTGCCGTAGCGTGTCGGTGCTTACGCCCGTTTGACGCGCCAATTGTCCCGAACGCATGGGCTGTCCTCCGCGAGAAAGAGTCTAAACGCTGGAACCGATTCCAGGGTCAAGTCGAGTCTGATATTTATTTCGATGCAGCGACTTCCTGAACGGAAAGCGTGTCGCCCTTTAGAGTCCCCTTGACCGTGACTTTCTGACCAGCAAGCTTTGTGAGTTCCGCCTCGTGGCCTTCCAAGGTGTAGATCTTTTTCTCCGCGGCCAGTGCGTACTTCATGCCGTCTTTCACGCACATCTGGGTACACTGGGCTGGAGTCTTGTCTTTGGCCATGTGCGTTACGCCACATATAGAATCGGTGACGACTCCCGTGAGCGATTGTTGCTGCGCAAACGCAGCGAATGCGCCTGCGAACGCCAGCATGAGTACTACGCTCAGTTTTGTCTTCGTTTTCATTTCTGCTTCTCCTGTAATTTGGCATCTTCATCGAGCCGCCTGGCGTCCCACTTTCCCGGCCACCAAGTGGTCAATCTTTTGTCGAACTATCCACCTGCGGACGCAGAGTCCCGCGTCGCAAAGCGCGCTCCTTCATCAGCGCAAAAAAGACAGGCACCAAGATCAGCACGTGAATGGTGGAAGTGATCATGCCGCCGACGAGTGGGGCGGCAATCGGTTTCATCACATCGGAGCCGATGCCGCTCTCCCACAAGATAGGAACCAGACTCGCTAGCACCACGCAGACGGTCATGAGTTTCGGCCTGAGGCGATGCACGGCGCCTTCGATCACGGCCTCCTCGATATCTTCGTGCTTCAATTGTTTTCCGCTCGCGAGCCGGCGGTTCAACGCTTCATGGAGGTAGACGACCATGACCACTCCGGTCTCGACGGCGATGCCGAACAGCGCGATGTAGCCGACCCATACCGCCACGCTGAAGTTGTAGCCCAGCAGTTTTTGCAGGATAAGGCCGCCGGTGAGTGCATAGAGCGTCGGGAAGATAAGCACCGCCGATTCTGCGACGGAATGGAAGACCATGTAGAGGAGAACAAAGATGACGAAGAAGACGACGGGCAAGATCACTTGCAAACGCTCCTTGGCGCGCAATTCGAATTCATATTCGCCCGCCCATTTGTAGGTGTAACCCGCGGGCAGATGCAGCTTTTGCTTGAACATGTTATTTGCGGCTTTCACGAAGTCGCCGTAATTTCTGGAATTGAGATCAATGTAGACGTATCCGGTCAGAGCTCCGTCTTCATCACGGATCATGGAGGGCCCGCGTGAAAACGAAATGCGTGCCACTTCCTCGATGGGGATTTGCGCGCCGGAGGGGGTGCCGATCAGGACTCTCCGTAATTCGTCCACGTCGTCGCGAAAGTCCCGGCTGTAGCGGACGTTGACGGGGTAGCGCTCGCGCCCTTCAATGTTTTCCGTCACCATTTCGCCGCCGATTCCGGAAGTGACGGCCTGTTGCACGTCGGCAACGGTGAGCCCGTAGCGCGACGCTTCCTCACGATTGACTTCGACGTTGACGTAAAATCCTTGGGAGACACGCTCGGAAAAAACGGATCGAACTTGCGGAAGACCTGAAAGGGCCTGTTGGATCTGCCCGCCAACTTGCTGGATGCCTTCGAGAGTCGGCCCCTGTATTTTCATTCCGAGCGGAGTTTTGATTCCGGTCAATTCCATGTCCAAACGGTTTTCCACCGGCATGGTCCAGGTATTCGAGAGTCCTGGAAACTGGAGCTTGGCATCCATCTCCTGAATGAGCTTTTCGTAGCTCATCCCCGGCCGCCACTTCTCTCGCGGTTTGAGCATGATGGTGGTGTCGTACATGTCGAGCGGTGCGTTGTCCGTGGCGCTGTCGGATCTTCCAATGGTTCCAAATACCGTTTCGACTTCGGGAAACGTGCGAATGACGCGGTCTTGTTCTTGCAACAGTTGCGAAGCCTGCCCGATGGAAATTCCCGGCAAGGCGGTCGGCATGTACAACGCCGAGCCTTCAAACAGCGGCGGCATAAACTGGCTTCCGATCTTGAGGGCCAGAGGAAGGGTAACGACCAAAAAAATCAGATTGAGCAGCAACGTTGTCTTGCGAAATCGCAAACACAAGCGCAACACTGGCAGGTACAGTGCTTGGGTTACGAGCGAGATGGGGTTCCGCGATTCCGGTCGCAGCCGCCCGCGGATAAAGAGAACCATCAGCACGGGCACAAGCGTGATGGCAAGCAAGGACGAGAAGCCGACTGCCAACGTTTTCGTCCAGGCGAGTGGCCGAAACATCCTGCCTTCCTGTGCCTCCAGGAAGAAAACAGGGAGAAACGACACGACGATAATGAGGAGCGAGAAAAAGATCGCCGGGCCGACTTGCTTCCCGGAATCGAGCAAAATCTTCCGTCTTTCCGGCTCAGACACAGATCGTTCCGCTTGGTGCTCGGAGAGCTGCCGATACCCGTTCTCGACCATGACGATGGCCGCGTCCACGAGAACGCCGATGGCGAGTGCAAGCCCACCGAGCGACATGATGTTTGAGCTGACGTGGAGGTAGTACATCGGGATGAAGGCTGCGAGTACTGCGATCGGCAAGGTAAGAATCGGAATCAGCGCCGACCGGAAATGAAAGAGGAAGATAATGATTACGACGCTGACGATGATGGCTTCTTCCAAAAGGTCGCGCTGAAGAGTTTCGATGGAGGCGTGAATCAGTCCCGAGCGGTCGTAGCCGGAAATGACTTCGACCCCAGGGGGCAATGAGGGTTTTGTCTCAACCAGTTTTTTCTTAACGCCGTCGATGACGTTCAGAGCATTCATGC
>DATLVJ010000799.1:0-3062 GCA_035577585.1 Candidatus Limnocylindrales bacterium | reverse complement strand
AATGGGTGGAGGACCACGGTGACGAACTGATGAAACACGCCGTCGTCTACATCAACTCCGACACCAACGGCCGCGGCTATTTCGACGCCGAAGGTTCGCACACCCTCGAAAAATTCATCAACGATGTTGTCCGCGACGTTCAGGACCCCGAGACCAAGCTTTCCGTCTGGAAGCGCGCACAACTCGGCACCCTCTCCTCCGCCACCACAGCCGACGACCGCGCGGAAGCCCGCAATCGCGCCGACCTCCGCATCGGCGCGCTCGGCTCCGGCTCCGATTACGGCGCTTTCGTCCAGCATGACGGCATCGCCTCCCTCAACATCGGCTACGGCGGTGAAGACGGCGGCGGCATCTACCATTCCATCTACGACGACTTCTACTGGTACACACACTTCAGCGATACGGATTTTGTCTACGGGCGCGCTCTTGCGCAGACCTCTGCCACCGCCGTCATCCGTCTGGCCGACGCCGACATTCTGCCCTTTGAATTCACCGATTTTGCGGACACCATGCAGACTTACGTGAAGGAACTCAAAACACTTCTTCAGCAGAAGCAGGATGAAATTCGCGAGCGCAACAAGCAAATCGAAGAAGGCGTTTTCCAGGCCACCAACGATCCCCGCCATCCCACCGTCGCGCCAAAGTCCGAAGCCGTCGCTCCGTTTATCAATTTCGCCCCGCTCGACAACGTCATCTCCGAGCTCACCAAAGCCGCCGAGGCTTACAAAAAAACCTACGACGAAGCCGGCGCCCGCGGAGATCTCGCGAAAGCCTCCGCTTCCTTGCAGCAGCTGAATCATCTCCTGATGGAAAGCGAGCGCCGCCTCACCAATCCCGACGGCCTGCCCGGACGCGCCTGGTTCAAGCACGAAATCTACGCCCCCGGCCAATACACCGGCTACGAAGCGAAAACCATTCCCGGCGTCCGCGAAGCCCTCGAACTCAAGCGCTGGAAAGAAGCCGAAGAACAAGTCGACGTCGCCGCGAAAACCTTGCAGCAGGAAGTCGCGCTTATCAACGAAGCCGCTGCGAAACTATCCGCTCTCCACTAATTTGTTGCTGTTGTAGCGGCCGCTTTCTGAAGCGGGCCTATTTCGCTTAACTTCGGGAGACCTCTCATTCCTTCCTACAACCTCGCCATCGTCGGCTTCGGACACGTCGGGCGCGCCCTCTTGCGGCTCCTCATCTCCAAGGAAAGCGAACTCCGCCGCAAATACGACGTCCGCTGGCGCCTCACCGGCATCGCCACGCGCCGCTTCGGCTGGATCGCCGACCCCGAAGGCCTAAACCCGATTGCCGCGCTCAGCAGCCATTTCCCGCCTTCAACCAATTCGCCGCGCAACGTCCGCGAATGGCTCGAACGCTCCAAAGCCGATGTGCTCTTCGAAGCCAGTTCGCTCGACACGCAATCCGGCCAGCCCGCCATCGATCATCTCGTCGCCGCGCTCGAAGCCGGCGCCCACGCCATCAGTGCGAACAAAGGCCCGCTGGTCCATGATTACCAGCGGCTTGCTGCGCTGGCCAGGTCGAAGGGCAAACAGTTTTTGTTTGAGTCCACGGTCATGGATGGCGCGCCGATCTTCTCGCTGTTTCCGCTCGGCCTCCCCGCCACGGAGTTGCGCGGTTTCGCAGGCGTTCTGAATTCCACCACCAACGTCGTGCTCACCGAAATGGAGAAAGGCCGCTCGCTCGAGGAAGCCATTAAGCGCGCGCAAGCCGTCGGCATCGCCGAAACCGATCCCACGCACGATTTAGATGGCTGGGACGCCGCGGTCAAGGTCGCCGCGATCGTCAACGTTCTGATGGGTGTGCCGCTGCGCATCGAACAGGTCCAGCGCACCGGCATCCGCGAACTCAGCGAGGAAAAAATTCGGTCCGTCCGCGCGGCCGGCATGCGCTACAAACTCATCTGCCGCGCCGAACGCCGCGGCGATGGCGTCGAATGCCGCGTCGGCCCGGAACTCCTTCTCATGACCGACCCCATGGCCGGCCTGGAAGGCACCAGTTCTGCCATCCGCTTCGATCTCGACGTGATGAGCCTTTCCCTCGTCGAACACAACCCCGGCATCGAAGCCACCGGCTACGGCCTCCTCGCCGATTTCCTCCGCGCCGCCCAATCCTAGTTCTTGGACACCGTTCTTAGACACCGCGCATAGAAAAATCTGTCATCCTGAGGGGCGCGCCGTTTGCGTCCCGAAGGACCTCAACGTAAAGTCCTCGCAATACTCATCCAGCGAGCCTCGTTCACCCCGCCCGCGTTCCATCCGGCACCGGCTTCTCCGGCACCGCCAGCACCGGCGTCACGCCATCCGCATACCCAATATCGAAAAGCATCCCCTCCGAAATCTCTCCCGCCATCTTTCGCGGCTCCAGATTCACCACAAACAGCGCCTGCTTGCCCTCAATCTCCCGCGGATTCTCCCGTTCCTTCTTCATCCCAGCCAGAATCGTGCGCGTGTGATCGCCGAAGCTGACTGTCAGCTTCATCAGCTTCTCCGACCGCGCCACCTCTTCCACCTTTTGAATCGTGCCGACGCGAATATCCAGCGCTTCCAGAGCTGCCAACGCCACAATTGCTTTTTCCGGTGCCGGTGTGAAGTCGCTCATGGCTCACCCGCGAAAATTCGCCGCATACGCCGGCGTCGGAATCGAAGCGTCACATCGTTCATCACGAATTGCCGCATCCGCCACCAGCCGCAGCGGAATGATGCCTGCCCAGACGGAAAGCGCGTAATCCGGCGCATCATCTTCCACGCCGCCCGTCCGCACTTTCGCGGAAACTTCCGTCAGCGGCATTTTCAGGATGCTCGTCGCCTTCAATTCCTGGTCGTTCGGCTGCCGCGCATCTTCCCATCGTCCGGCAAGCAGTTTTTCGGTGAACGCCCGGAGTGCCGCCAGCTTTTCCGCCGGTTCGCTGATCAGCGTCGCCACCCCCAGCGCCACCACCGACCGGTAATTCATCGAGTGATTGAATACCGACCGCGCCAGCACCAGTCCGTCCAGCAGCGTCACCGTGATGCACACCGGCAACCCGCCCGCGGCCCCGCGCAGCATCCGGCTCG
>DATLVJ010000798.1:0-2278 GCA_035577585.1 Candidatus Limnocylindrales bacterium | reverse complement strand
GCAACATTTGAAGCGAGGGACAAGAGCCGGCCCGGGAAATGGTATGGCGCGACAACTTCGCTCCATCCGCGGAGCGTCTGCGTCGGTGTTCCATCCGCGAACTGTTCTGAATTGCACTATTCATGACGCGGCCGAATGATGGAAAATAGAGGTACGGTCCCAGCCGATCGGAGAGCACTCGTGCGAAGTGTGAGTCGTGTCTGGATGATGCGGTTGGGAGTTTTTGGCTGGGCGCTGGCAATGTGCGCGGGGGTGGGACGGGGGCAGGAGCGGACGGAAGAGTTGGCGGTGGGTCCTGCTGCGACGGCTCCGATGCTGCCGGTGGCGGCGGAGTCAAGTTCTACACACCATAGGGCGCAATTGCCGGACGCGCCGGTTGCTCGAGCTGCGCAAGACGACCTGGACGTTTCCTGGAAGACACTTCCGAAGAGAATCGCTCGCGATCAAAAGGACATTTGGCTTTTTCCGTTGCAGCTGGCGAAGGGGCACTATTGGATTCCGACGCTGGCCGTGGTTGGAGGAACGGCGGGCCTGATTGTGGCTGACCCTCACGCGATGCCATATTTTCGAACGCACGCGGGGAATTGGGACGATTTTAACGATGCTTTCGACGGGCCGATTACGACGGCGGAGGTTGCAATTGTGCCCGTGACGCTTTTGTTGGTAGGCGGTGCGCGGCACGATCCGTACGCGACCAAAACGGGGCTATTGGCGGGGGAAGCGTACGCAGACAGCGCGATTGTGGATCTGGCGATGAAGGCGATCACGCAGCGGCAGCGGCCTTCGGATGTGGCGCCGGGAGCGCCGTTCAACGATACGTTTTTCAACCGAGGGAATTCGTTTTTCGGGAGCAGTTTTCCTTCGGGACACGCGGTAGGAGCGTTTTCCGTTGCGACGATTGTGGCGCGAAGATACGGGCATCACCGATGGGTGCCGTTTGTGGCGTATGGAGCCGCGACGGCGATCAGTCTTTCGCGGGTGACGAACCGGGCGCATTTTCCGTCGGATATTTTTGTAGGGGCGGCGCTGGGGTATTCGATTGCGCGGTTCGAAGTGTTGCGGCATTGATGGTGTGACGAGTCATCAGTCGTCAGTCATCGGTTTTTGAGTTTCCCCCTACAACCCAGAGATTTCCAACTACAGATCTTTGCGGTTAAAACGAACGCCCTCGCTAACGATGCAGTCTAGGTGAAGAAAGTTGCCATGCTGCAGGAGGCGTCGTGATTCTTCACAAAAAGAATCTCCAAGGAAAAAAACGGAATAAAACGGCGAGAAGAACAGTCATTGTCGTCAACGTAGCACAAATTGCGGTGAGCGCCATTGCCCGTGTCTGTTTTTTTGTGGGGGGGGAACTACAAAAAACGGGGTGAACAAAACTTTATTGCAGAAATCTTGTTCGTTGCGTAACCGCAACTGAGCTCACACATCAAAGTTGAACTTGCGGAGGCGGCTGTCGGAGCTGCCGAGGACAAAACTCAGCCAATCTCCGGATTTTTTCCAAAAGTCCGGAACCCGGGTCAAAAACTTAGATAAAAGGGAGACCGGAAAATGAAGGGGATCGGCAAGGAAATGAAGAAGAGCAACCGCAGGACATTTCTGAAGAGCGGAGTGTCGGCAGCGGGGGTGGCGACAGCAGCGGGGATGGTGATTCCCGGAAGGTTGTTCGCGCAGGGCGATGGCCAGGAGGAAGGAAATCTGACGCACGGCGATATCGCGATTTTGCGATTTTTGTCGGCGGCAGAGCAGGTGGAGACGGATCTGTGGCAGCAGTATTCGGAATTGGGCGGAACGCAAGACGCGGAAGAGTCAGGAGTCGGCGGCGGAAATCCGCTGTACACGGCGGCGCTGAAACTTCTCGATGAGGATATGGATCAGTACGTCCACGACAACACGGACGATGAATTTACGCATCATCGCTTTTTGAATAATTACCTGGAATCGAAGGGCGCGAAGAAAGTGGATTTATCGCCGTTCGCGAATCTGAAGAGCAGCACGGCGACAGGAGCGCGGCAGATTGGGCGGTTGACGAACCTGACGCAGCTCACGGTGGATACCAGCTGGTGGACGCGTTACCGAAGCACGACAAATCCGGATTTGGGCGCGTCGTTTGCGAACGCGGTACCGAGTCTGGCGAAAGGGCAATTCACCGCGATTCCGAGAACCGATGCGGACCTGGGGACTAGTTCGCTGAGTGATGACAATTCGCAATCGATCGACAACCGGTTGAAGGCGATTGCGTTTACGGCGGGATTCCACTTTGCGTTTATCGAGCAGGGCG
>DATLVJ010000797.1:0-2648 GCA_035577585.1 Candidatus Limnocylindrales bacterium | reverse complement strand
GACCGGGGACGCGCGGTGCAGAGCAATTTCCATGAGTACACACCGATGCGGATGAACCAGCTGCCGCGGGAGATTGAAGTGCATTTTCTGCGGACGGATAATCCGCCGACGGGATTGGGAGAGCCGGCGTTGCCGCCGGTGTTGCCGGCGGTGTGTAATGCGATTTTTGCGGCGACGGGGAAGAGGATACGGTCGTTGCCTTTGGCGAAGCATGGATATAGTTGGGCGTGAGGGCGAAAGGCGCCCGCCTCGGAAGGCGGCCGCTACATAGGCGGAATTTCCAGATTACGGACCAGCCAGGGGACCAGGATTTTGCGGAAGATGACCGGGTCGGGCCAGATTTTTACTTGACGGCCGAGGTGGCCGCCTTGCGGATTGATCCAGGCTTCTTTTGGGACGTCGCCGCTGCTGAGGAGCAGGTAGGCGTCGGAGATTGGCACTTGCGTGTCTTGCGCGCCGGCGATGATTAACATCGAAGTTGTCGGCTTCCCCAATAAATGTTGGTTGACGAGAGAGAGCTTGGGAAGGATTTCGCCCAGGTCTTCGGTTTTGTTGGCGCCTTCGAAAATGGACATCAGCGCTGGGCCGAGGCCGAAGAGATATTCGCGATTGCCGAGAGTTTTTTGCAGCACGAAGTTTTTTTCGAAGGTGGCATCAACCGGCGGCGACTGCGCGACCACGACTTTCAGGCGGGCGCGTTCGACGATGGCGAGCTTTGTGGCCCAGTAGGCGCCGAAGCTTTGACCATCCACGCCGATGCGGGATTTGTCGACTTCGGGGCGGGTCTGCAGGTAGTCGATGACTTTCGAAAACATGCGGTCGGCGGTTTCGCTGGCTTTGATGGGAGCCTGACCGGTGCCGGGCGAGTCCAGGCCGATGTAGCCGATGCCGGAGCCGAGGACGACGCCAAAATTTTCGGTGAGATCTTCCTTGCGGCTGTCGAGGCCGCTGATGGCGATCACCGTAGGCACTGGGCCTTTGACGTTTTTGGGAAGGCGGAGGTAGCCGACGATTTCGGAGCTTTCGAAGGGAATGTGGACGACTTCGAGAGGCGGGTCCATCATTTTCGCGTGGGCGAGGAAAGCTTCGAGCGCTTTGGCGTAGGCGCGTTTTTTTCCGGCGGAGGCGGGGACCGGCCAGCGCGCGAAGGAATAGAGGCGCCAGGCGCGGACGAAATTCTTGTCGGCTTGAGCGGGATTGCTGGAGAGGAGTGAGTTCCCTTCCGTCATGTAGCGATCGGCGACGGAGCTGAAGGCGGCGGCCCAGTCGTCGTTGTCGGTGGTGTTGATGTGAGAGAAGGCTTCGCGGACGTCGGCGGGATCGAGGCCGATGAGCGGGTACATGCCGTTTTCGGCGCGCTTGATGGCTTCGGTTTTGATTTCGTCGAGGGTGCGTTCTTTTTGAGGCTGCTGAGCGCGGGTGGCGGCTGGCAGCGCGAGGAATAGGAAGCCTGCGAGCGAATAAAGAATTTTCTTTTTCAACTGAGATCTCCTCATGGAATTACTTACTTCGCTTTCGTGAGCGCCGCCTGGTAATACGACGGGTCGTAATATTTTTCGGGGGAAGGCGGGTGGCCGCCCCATTGGCCTTCGACTTCCGCGCGTAGTTTCAGGACGTTTTCGAAGCCGCGGAGATCGAACTGTGCGTCTTTGGCGAAGCCGCCGGGGTGCGTGATGCTGATGTCGTAATCTTCGGCGGCGATTTCCGGGGCGAGATGATATTGGGCGGCGATGAGATCGATAACTTGCTGTTTGTTGGCGGGATTCAGAAGCCAGCGCTGGGCTTCGATGCAGGCGGAGAGAAAGGCGATGAGAAGATCTCGGTGATCCCTGGCCCAGGCGCGTTGAGAGAAGAAACCGGCGGCTTGGTAGGGGCCGATTAGTTGTTGGACGGAGCCGAGGCTGACGAAGCCTTCTTTTTTGGCTACCAAGGAAACTGGAGGCCCGAGCATGGAGCCGGCGAATTCTTTTTGTTCGCGCATGGCGATGAGGCGTTGTGGAGTGGCACCGAAGGGTTTGATTTCGTAATCCTTGCCTGCGGTGAGGCCGCTGAGCGAAAGGATTTTTTTCATTTGGAGCGCGTAGGCGGTGTTGGGAGCGTCGACGATTAGCGTTTTGCCGCGGAGGTCCGTGATTGACTTGATGTCCTTCTGGGCGATGAGTTCGTTTTGCGAGCCTTCCCCGCCCATGACGATGACGACGTCCTGATGGGCTAGTTCGACCATGGCAACGGCGTTGTCGACGGCGAGATAGGCGACATCGCCCTTTCCGGCGGCGAGGTCGGCGCGCAACTCGTCGGAGTTTTTCTTGTTGTCGTTGAGGATTTCGAGGCCGTATTTGGCGAAGAGGCCTTGTTTGTCGGCGACGACAAACTGGATCGGGCGTCCCAATAAAGTGAGGACGTGGATTTGTTGCGGCGGAGCGGTCTGCGCACGCGCGCCGGTGCAGAGGAGAAGCGCGCACACGGCAATGCTCGATTTAAACGGAAAGATGGATTTCATGGGCAATCTCCTGGCGAGCGGAATCAAGGCGCGCCTTCGTTGAGTTTGTCGAGCGACCATTCCGTCACAGGCATTGGGTCGAGGATCGGTTTGCCGAGGTTGGGACAGCTGAGAGCGTAGAGGCCGGTATCGGTGGCGGCCCAGATGA
>DATLVJ010000796.1:0-4275 GCA_035577585.1 Candidatus Limnocylindrales bacterium | reverse complement strand
ACGAGGGTCGGGGTTATGTGCTGCGGAAGATTATGCGGCGAGCGATCCGGCACGGGCGGTTGTTGGGGACGAACAAGCCGTTTTTATTTGAAATGGTGCAGTCGGTGAGGCAGTTGATGGGCGGAGCGTATCCGGAATTGTTGGAAGCGAGTGCTTCGCGAGTTCCAGAAATTGTGCTGTCGGAAGAGAAGCGGTTCCTGCAGACGCTGGATATCGGATTACGAAAATTGGAAGAGGAACTGCGGCCGTTGGCAGGCAAATCGGGCGCTGCTTATCCGGGTGAAATGGCGTTTCGTTTGTACGACACCTTCGGACTGCCGAGCGATTTCATCATTGATGCTGCGCGCGACCTGGGCGTGAGCTTTGATGAGGTTGGTTTCGAGAAGGCGATGCAGGAGCAGCGGACGCGGGCGCGGGCTTCGTGGAAGGGCGGGGCTGGGAAGGAGGCGGCGAATCCGGCGTTTGCGAAGTTGGGGGAGACGTTTAAGACGGAGCCGGATTTTTACCATGCGACTTGCGCGAAGGATGCGCGGATTGAAGCCATCATCACGAAGGCCGGACCCGTCAAGGAACTGAAGGCCGGCGAATCGGGCGAGGTGGTGCTAGACCGGACGGTGATTTATGCGGAGTCCGGCGGGCAGATGGCGGACACGGGGAAATTCTATGATGCGTCCGAAGCGCAGGTGCTGGCGGAGGTGACCGGGGCGTTTTATCCAGTGGCAGGACTGGTTGCACATCGTGTTACGGCGAAGGAGACTTTGCGGGTGGGCGACCGCGTGACGGTGCTGGCGGATGCGGAGCGGCGGGCGCGGATCATGCGGAATCACACGGGGACGCACCTGGTGAACGCGGCGCTGCGGAATATTCTGGGGACGCATGTGAAGCAGTCCGGCTCCTTGAACGCGCCGGAGCGGCTGCGGTTCGACTTCACGCACTTTGCGCCGGTGGATCACGAGGAACTGCGCGACATCGAGCAGCAGGTGAACGACGAAATCCGGCTGAACACTTGCGTGGAGACCGGGGTGATGTCGCTGGAAGAAGCGCTGAACTCCGGGGCGCTGGCGTTTTTCGGGGACAAGTATCCGGAGAGCAATGTTCGCGTGGTGACGATTCCCGATCCGCGTTCGCCGCGGGGGTTTTATTCGAAGGAGCTTTGCGGCGGAACGCACGTGAAACGCGCGGGCGACATCGGCGTGCTGAAAATCGTGAGCGAAGAATCGGTGGCGGCAGGCGTGCGGCGCATTGAAGCGGTCACCGGCATTGGCGCGCTGGAACACTTTCAAAGCCAGGCGAAGACACTGCGGGACGTGGCGAGCAAGCTGAACGTAGGCGAGGACGACGTTTTGGCATCCGTTGAAAAACTGACCGCTACGGCGCGGCAACTGGAGAAGGAACTGGAAGCGCAGAAACGCAAAGGCGCCCTGAACCAGCTTGACGACCTGTTCAGCCAGGCACAGACCGTCAAAGGCGTCAAAGTGGTAGTGGGCGAGGTGAGCAACGTGGACCGGGAGGGCCTGAGGCAATTGGTGGACTCTCTACGGCAGAAGCTGGGGTCGGGTGTGGTGGCCCTAGGGATGCCGGACGACGGCAAAGTGGCTCTGATCGCGGGGGTAACCAAGGACCTGACCGCTAAAGTCCATGCTGGCAAGCTGATACAGGCATTGGCGAAGCTGGTGGGCGGCTCCGGGGGCGGAAGACCCGATTTGGCCGAGGCTGGCGGTAAAGACACATCGGCCCTAAAAAGTGCCTTAGAGAGTGTCCCCGGCCTGCTGGAACCCTTGCTATAATAGCAGGCAGCGTCAGAAGCGTTGCCTCGCAAGTGCAGCATTCCGCTACACTTGTTAGAAGGGTGGAGCTTCGCAGTTGCACTACGCGGTGTCTTACGGCCCCACCTGAGGCAGTTAGCTCCGCGCAATGGATTTTACTACCTATGCCTTCCCCAAGGCGCATGAACGGCCAACTAATAAACCTAAACCTGAGGAATGTCCTCTTGCTTTGTTTGGTATTCAGCGGCGTGGTGGGCGCTCCCCGGTCCGCCAAGGCACAGATCATGACCCAGACGACTACGGATGGGCGACCCGTTTTCGTGAACGCGGAGCCTCCGGTAATTGCAAAGCTTTCAGCCAGGAAACCGGCAAATCAATCGATCTATTTGCAGAGCGAGATTTCATTCACGGGAACGGACCGGCCGGCGATGTTTCTGGATCGAGACGGAGCGGAAAAACTGGTGCGCGAAGCGGCGGAGCGCCACAAGGTGGACCCGGCGCTGGTGCGCGCGGTGATTGAAACGGAATCGAACTGGAACCCGGCGGCGAGATCGCACAAAGGCGCAGTGGGATTGATGCAACTGATCCCCTCGACGGCGATGAGATTCGGAGTGAACGACGTATATAGCCCGAAGCAGAACGTGGATGCCGGGGTGAAGTACCTGAAGACGTTGCTGGAAAGGTATCGCGGCAACCTGGACCTGGCGCTGGCGGCGTACAATGCTGGTGAGGGCGCGGTGGATCGGGCGCACGGCGTGCCGTCGTTTCAGGAGACGCAGAGTTACGTGCGCAAAGTGCAGGACGCATATTACCGGCCGGGATCGGGACGCATGGATGAGGCATACACGAGGTCGAGCCGGATTCACCGGCAAGTGGATGCCAACGGGCGGATTATTTTTACGAACGAGTGAGAGCGCGCATCAAAATCTGGTAGTTGGGGTTAGTAAGAGAGTGTAGCGGGCCAAGTTGGGGGAATACCGGGGAAGTATGGGTACGGCACGGAAAAATATCCACAGGGGTTTCGCCGGCGTTTCGCTGGGTATTGTGCTGCTGGCAGCCTGGGTAGTTCCCTGCCCCGCGGGCGCCGCGAACACGAACACGCCCGCCAAGCGCGAGGCGGCGAGCGCGCAATTTACGCGAGCGCAGGAGATGCGCGCGGCGCTGAATGAAAAGGCTCCGGAAAAGCGCACGCTGGCGGACTACAAGCGAGTGGTCGCCACTTACCAGCGCGTTTACCTGATTACACCGCATGCGATGGAAGTGGCGGACGCGACGGTGGCGGTGGGCGAACTGAACACGGAGATGGGCGACCGATTCGGGCGCAGCTACTATCAAGCGGCGGCGGAAGCCTACCAGTTTTTGATTCGCGAATATCCGACGAGCAAATTTGTGCCGGACGCGATGCTGCGGATGGCTCGGTTGCAGAAGGATCAGTTGGGCGATCCCGCGGCGGCGGCGAAGACCTACCAGGATTTTCAGAAAAAGTATCCGCGGTCGGCGCACAAGCGCGAAGTGCAGGAAGCGCTGGCGGAACTGGCGCTGCTGAGGAATGCGGAAACGGGGCAACTGGACGCCAAGACGGCGCAACCAGCCAGCGCTCCGGCGATTTCAGCATCCAGAGCTGTGAAGGAAGAAACCGTGCAAGCAGCGACACGAAGCGCGGCCAGCACGAGCGGCGGCGAGAAGCCGAAGACGGTAAGCGTATCGAGCGTGCTGCACGTCCGGTGCACGCCGACGCCCGAGGGCGCCGAAGTGGTGATCGACCTGGAAGACGCGGTGCAATACATTTCCGGGCGGATCGCCAACCCGGACCGGATCTATTTTGACTTGCATGCGGCGCGGCTCTCCCGCGCGCTGGTGAAGAACAAGATTCGCGTGAGCGGCGACCTGCTGACACAGGTGCGAGTGGCACAGAATCAGGGCGGCGTGGTGCGCGTGGTGCTGGACGTGAATGGGGTGCGGGATTATGCGGCTTCACTGATGCACAAGCCGTCGCGGCTAGTGATCGAGCTTTACGGAACGGGCGGGCCGCGCAACGCGCCGCTGCAATCCGCGAAGAATACGCCGCCGGTAACAAAGAGTTTGAGCAACGACAAATCCGACAGCGCGAATGATGCGGAAACGCTTGCGGCGAATGCGCCTGTGGCTGACGATACTCCCCGAGCGGTCGGGCCGATGGAAGACGCAACGCCGGCGCCGGTGACACCGAAGCCCATCCCCTCCCCGGTTAAAGTCCTGAATACGAGCCGTGGGAAAACGGGATCGAAGCCGGACCTGGTGCAGCCGATGGCGGCCGCGCCGGTGCCGACGCGGGACGGCCAGTCCACATTGACGCGGGCGCTGGGGCTGAAGATTGGGCGAATCGTGATTGACGCGGGGCACGGCGGGCACGACACAGGAACGATTGGGCCGACCGGCTTGATGGAAAAAGATTTGTGCCTGGACGTGGCGCTGCGGCTGGGAAAAATCATCCAGCAGAAATTGCCGGGAGCGGACATCGTGTTCACGC